>DYIS01000207.1 GCA_020723545.1 Ktedonobacter racemifer | reverse complement strand
AGCGCCAGGATGTCCAGGCCTTCCTGGGTGGCCGCTGGCCAGACCAACCTGGGGCAATTGGCCGCGCTATTCCAGCGCTGTGGGCTGGTGATCGGCGTTGACAGCGGGCCGTTGCACCTGGCGGTGGCCCTGGGGGTACCTACCATTCACCTTTTCGGGCCGGTGGACCCGGCGCAATTTGGCCCCTGGGGCGATCCAGCTCGCCACGTGATCGTCCAGGCCAGTATGGATTGCGTGCCCTGCAACCGGCTGGACTACCGCCTGGATGAGTTAAGGGCCCACCCCTGCATGGAGCGCATCTCCCTCCAAGAGGTCTTGGAGGCAGCCAGAAAGGTGATGGCGTGAGGGAAAAGCGCCGAGCCAGGCGGGCCGATATCCTGGGCGTGGAAATAGATGCCCTCACGCCTCAGGAGGCCCTCATCGAGATAGCTCGATTGGTCCGGGCCGGCACCGGCCATCAGGTAGTCACGGTCAACCCTGAGTTCATGATGGCCGCCCGGCGCGACCGGGAATTCGCCGATGTCTTGCGCCACGCCGACCTGGCCCTGGCCGATGGAATGGGTCTCCTCTGGGCCTCCCGGATCCTCGGGTGCCCGCTCAAAGAGAGGGTTGCCGGGGTTGAGGTCGTGCTCGGCCTGGCCGCGCTGTGTGCGCAGCAAGGCTTTTCCCTGTTTCTCCTGGGCGCAGCCCCGGGTGTGGCAGAGGAGGCCGCCAGGGTGCTGCAGGACGCCAACCCGGGGCTGAAGATCGTCGGGACCTATTCTGGCTCTCCCCGGGCCGAGGAGGAAGACATGATCTGTGACCTGATCCGGAAAGCCCGCCCGTCGATCCTGCTCGTGGCCTTCGGCGCGCCTCAGCAGGACAAGTGGATCAGGCGCAACCTGAGCCGAACCGGTGTGCCAGTGGCTATGGGTGTGGGCGGAGCCTTCGATTTCATTTCCGGAAGGGCCAGAAGGGCCCCCGGTTGGATGAGACGAATAGGGCTGGAATGGCTTTATCGTCTCTGTCGGCAACCCTGGCGCTGGCGACGCATGCTGGCTTTACCCCAGTTTGCTTGGTTGGTCTGGCGGGCCCGTCTGACGGGAAAAAAGTCTCCGCAAGATTGCTGATGGCTGATAGCTGATGGCATTATGGCTGATAGCTGATGGCCGATAGCAGTTATGGCCTGCCATCTGCCATCTGCCAGAGGAGGGGGAGATGGACAAGTCTCGGTTGTTGGAGCTCTTGCCGAAGCTGGCTGGCAAGACCGTATTGGTGGTAGGAGACCTGTTCCTGGACGAATATGTCGTGGGAAAGGCCACTCGCCTTTCACGAGAAGCCCCTGTGCCGGTCCTGGAGCACCAGCGAACTCTCAGGCTGCCTGGCGGAGCCTGCAACCCGGCCAACAATATCGCCGCCCTGGAGGGGGAGGCGCTCCAGGTCGGCGTCGTCGGGGGAGACCAGGCTGGCAGAGAGCTGATCAAGTTGCTGGTGGACAGCGGCATTGGTGTCGAAGGGGTGGTGGTAGACGCGGCGCGGCCCACCACCACCAAGACGCGCATCGTGGCCCAGGGCTCGCTGCGCTTTCCCCAGCAACTGGCGCGGATCGACCGCGTGGACCGACAACCGATCGCCGGAACAGTCCAATCCGAGCTCCTGGCCTGGCTGGGAAAGCTGGTCTCCCGATGCGATGCCGTGCTGGTCTCGGACTACAAGGCCGGCGTCGTGAATCAGGAGGTTACCGCTGAGTGTCTGAGGCTATCACGAGATAGGGGCGTCCTGGCCACCGTTGACTCGCAAGGGGACCTGGGACGGTTCAAAGGCTACGACCTGGTGCGCTGCAATGCCCAGGAAGCCGAGGCCCATCTTAGAACCGATCTCTCCCGGGAGGACGGTTTCACCCGTGCCACCGCCAGGCTCCTGGCGGAACTGGACGCTCGAGCGGTCTTGGTCACTCGAGGCTCGGAGGGCATGTCTCTTGTGGCAAGGGATCAAGGATACGTGCATATCCCCGCTGCCAACCGCAGCGAGGTTTACGACGTAACCGGCGCCGGCGACACGGTCATCGCAGTGACCACCCTGGCCCTGGCCGCCGGTGCCAGCTTCCTGGAGGCCGCTCACCTGGCCAATCACGCCGCCGGGCTGGTGGTGCGCAAGCTGGGCAACGCCACGGCTACGCCGGAGGAGCTGGCCCAGGCCATTCGGCTCTCTTGAGTTCGTCGCCGCCCAGGATCCGGTTACATTAGCCATTTCGAAATTCGAATTTCGAAATTCGAATTTGTTAGAGGATACTACCTTCCCGCCTTGAATTTCTCCCAGTCGTCCAGGAAGCGCTTGATGCCCACATCGGTTAGCGGGTGCTTGATCATGCCGGTCAAGACGGCAAAGGGCACCGTGGCGACGTCCGCGCCAGCCTTGGCCGCCTGGGTGACGTGGAGCGGATGGCGGATGCTGGCGGCGATGACCTGGGTCTCCAGCCCATAACGCTCGAAGATCTCCACCGTGTCGGCCACCACCTGCATCCCCTCGTGGCCCACGTCATCCAGCCTGCCGACAAAGGGGCTGACGTAGGTAGCCCCGGCAATGGCTGCCAGGAGGGCCTGGTTGGGCGAGAAGGCCAGGGTGGCGTTGGTGGAGATCCCCTGGCTGGTCACGATGTCTTTGGCCGCCTCGGGGTAGACGCTGCACCTGGACTGCCAGGCACAACCGTTGCAGACCCTTTCGGCGTCCCCCTGGGCGGTGGAGAGCCGGTGCAAGGCCTCCAGCCCCGCGGCGGTGATGGGCACCTTGATAGTGGCATAAGGCGACCAGGTAGCCATCTCCACGGCCTCGGCCACCATTCCGTCGGCCTCCATGCTGGTGACCTCGGCGCTCACGGAGCCACCGACGATGAAGCAGATCTCCTGCACCGTGGCCTTGAAGTCAGCGCCTTTCTCCCGCGACATGAGGCTCGGGTTAGTGGTGACGCCGGAGATCACCCCCATCCTGGCTGCCTGGCGGATCTCCTCGATGTTGGCCGTATCTAAGAAAATGCGCATCTTCGCCTCCATAATGTATATCCTCTGCAGCAGAGGCAGCCGCCCAACTCACCACGAAGACGCTAAGACACTAAGTTTTTCTTTGTGTCTTTGTGTCTTGGTGGTTCCGTGGCTATTTTCAACCTGGTCCCCCAATCCTCGCGAAGGTGAGAAAATGTAAAAAGGTACTTCCGGTACAGGATACTAGATAGCGCGCTGCCCTAAGGACAGGGCCTGCTTTTCCGTCTGTGCGGTGTACTCGATGGCAGCACCGACGAAATCCCGGAAGAAAGGATGGGGGCGATTGGGCCGGGACTTGAACTCGGGGTGAAACTGAGACCCCAGCATCCAGGGATGGTCCCCTATCTCGGCGATCTCCACCAGACGGCCATCCGGCGAAATGCCACTGGCCACCAGGCCGGCAGCGATCAACCGTTCTCGAAACTCGTTGTTGACCTCGTAGCGGTGCCGATGGCGCTCGTAAACGATGGGCACCGCGTAGGCCATCGCCGCCCTGGTCCCCGGTACCAGGGTGCAGGGCCACAGGCCCAGGCGCATGGTACCGCCCTTGTCGGCGACGTCGCGCTGCTCCGGCAAAAGGTCAATGACCGGGTAGGCGGTCTCGGGGTCGAACTCGGTGGAGTTGGGCTCCTCAGTGCCGAAGACGTGGCGAGCGAACTCTATGACCATCACCTGCATGCCCAGGCAGAGGCCCAGGTACGGCACCTTGTTCTCTCGGGCGTAGCGGGCGGCGGCTACCTTCCCTTCGATACCCCGATAGCCAAATCCACCAGGCACCACAATGCCGGCGCAGTCCCGCAGGCGCTGGCCGGAGCCGGAGTGCTCCAGGTCTTCAGCGTTCACCCAGTCGATCTTGACGTGGCGGCCGTGGTATACCCCGGCGTGCAGCAGAGCCTCCCGGACGCTGATATAGGCGTCGCGGAGCCCCACGTATTTCCCCACCAGGGCGACCCGGATCTCCGGGCGCTGCTCCTTGATACGCTCCACCATGGCCTGCCATTCAGCCCAATCGGGCCTGGTTGCCGGCAGCCCTAGCCTGGAGACGATGAAATCGCCCAGGCCCGCGCTGTCCAGGATCAATGGCACTTCGTAGATGGTAGGTACCGTGCACAGCGGGATCACCGCCCTGGATTCGACGTCGCAGAACAGGGCGATCTTCTCGCGCAAATCGTTGCCTATAGGAAAGTCCGAGCGACAAACGATGACATCCGGGGAGATGCCTATGCTCCGCAGTTCCTTTACACTATGCTGGGTGGGCTTGGTCTTGAGCTCGTTGGTGGCGGAGATGTGGGGCACGAGGGTCGTGTGCACGTACATGACATTCTCGCTGCCCACGTCCCGACGCATCTGGCGAATGGCCTCCAGGAAGGGCAGCCCCTCGATGTCGCCCACCGTGCCGCCTACCTCCACGATGATCACCTGAGGATTGGCCAGCTTGGCCACCCGTTGAATCCTTTCCTTGATCTCGTTGGTGACATGGGGGATGACCTGGATGGTGCCGCCCAAAAAGATCCCCTGACGCTCCTTCGCTATCACCGTGGAGTACACCTGCCCGGTGGTAACGTTGGAGGCCTTAGTGAGGTTTTCGTCGGTGAAGCGCTCGTAGTGGCCCAGGTCCAGGTCGGCCTCGGCACCGTCGTCGGTGACGAAGCACTCGCCGTGCTGGAGGGGAGACATGGTGCCGGGATCAACGTTGAGGTAGGGATCGAGCTTTTGGATGGAGACGGAGATGCCCCGGCTCTTCAAGAGACGGCCGATGGAGGCGCTGGTGATGCCCTTGCCCACCGAGCTGACCACGCCGCCGGTCACGAAGATATATTTAGGCATCTCCATCCTCACGAGTTTGCTACATTCTAGCACAAGGTCCCGCCTTTGGCAACTTCTTCAGCTATGCACCTTCATAGGGTGGATTCTTAACAAATGAGACAAGATTTTTACCGCGGAGACCGCTGAGGGTAGTCTCCCTGTTGGGTGTTGCTGGGAGTTTGGCAGTCAATTTTGCACCGCAGCTCGCAG
>DYIS01000206.1 GCA_020723545.1 Ktedonobacter racemifer | reverse complement strand
CGCTCCCTTTGGTCGCTCAGAATGACAGATTCACCTAAATGAGGTTGTAGTACTAATTGCAAATCGAAAACCTGCAATCGCCCTTACCACGTCACCCTCACTGCCTCGCGCGTCACCACCTCTGGCTGCTCACCTCCGATGCCTATCCAGATGACCTTGTTGGCCTTCTGGTAATAGTAGTGTGCCATACCATCGGCACCGTCCAGGCGGTAGACCTGGAGATCGCCCACCTCCTCGGTGCGCAGGTTAGTGAAATAGCGATTCCCTTGTTTGATACGACGGGTCATAGCTTCGCTTAGTTGCCTGGCCTGCTCCACTGTGCGGGTAATGCCCACCCAGGCGATAGCCTCGCGTTCCCGGTTCTTGTAGTGGGCGATGTAGCCACTGGCCAGACTCACCTCCTTGCCATGCAGCTCAGCCAGTTGTTGCAGGGCCGCCTCGCCGGTGACTGTATTAGTCAGGGCCATCCCGACCAAGCGGCCAGGGATACTCACGTCCTTCACTGGGCTGGTCTCTATCACCCCCAGGGTCAGCCTGGTCAGCACGGCGATCAAGGCACCAAAGACAAAGAGAACCAGCAGTGTGCCGGTGAGGTTCCACTTCTTCTTCGCTATAGTTTTTGCCATATCTGTTTACGCCCGCCGTCTCGCCCTGGTTCCACAGCGTGGGCAGAAGCGATCACCCGCTTCCAGGGCCTGACCGCAGTTAGCGCAAAAGCCTCCTGCTGGCGCCGCACGATCCGCGCTCCCTTTGCGCGCCGCCTTTCCTGGTGGGGGGCTGTAGCGCTGAGGCCCGTAGTCTCGCCGAGAACGTTGATCCACCACCCAATAAGCGGCCACGCCTAAGAGCAACGCCCCGCCGATGAGCAAGATCACCATTCCCCAGTTCATGTCGCTAGCTGCCCCGCCACTGGGCGAGCCTTTTGTCGATGCTGCCCCCTGGCGCTTTACCGAAGGGTTGGGATCGCTTTTGGTGTAAGCAATCTTGAGTTCAATTACCCTGTCCCGCTCCAGGTCACTATAGCTGTAGTTGTAGTACTTGAAACCCTGAGCATCCGTCCCGATGGACGTGGTGGGTGGAGTAACCGAGAAGTTGCCAGCCTTGAGCGGCTGTTGCACCTCCAGTTGCAGGCTCTCTATGGCATAAGGGGCCTTGAACAGGTAGGTCATACTCTTGTCAGGGGTGCCTTCCAGAGGATTGTAGTAAAATTCCAGGTGGAAGGTGGGGATCGGCAGATTATAGGTCACCAAGGCGTAGCCATCGCCAGTGTCTTTCATCTCCCAGACCTCGCTCGTGTGCTGTCCGTCGGGATTCACCGCGCAGGCCGAGTTTATAGCCGCCCCCTTAGGCACATAAAGCTGTACCCGCTGGGGGAAGGGCCCTCCACTGAACTCGCCGGAGTATTGCACCAACACCCGTGGGTCGTCGTACTCCGGCCAGATGGCAATGCTCACGCGCTTGATCTTCAGGTCTTCGGCAGCCAGGCCAGGGATCACGCTGCCAACCAGGGTCAGGAAGGACGCCAGGATCGCCAGCCAGCGCCAGGACGGCATGGGTATCTTCGGTTTCACCTGTCTCTCTCCTTACCTGCTACTCTATGGGCAGCGTGTCGGTTGGCTTGCCGTATTCCTGGTACTTGGTGTCCAATCGTGCCCGCACCTCTTTCAGAGGTAAGCCTTCCTTGCGCCAGGCCTCAGCGTCCAGGGCGATCTTGCCGCAGAGGTCGCAGGTGGCCCCGTGCTCCTCAAAGCGGCCGTCGGGCTTGATGAAGCATTCCTTCAGGTTGCGATGCGGCGGATTGGCCGACTGCACACAACCGCAATAGCAGGGCATTTTCTCTAAGAAGACCGGCGAACGCACCGCCAGGCGATATGACTCCAGACTGGTGGCCGAGGTGTAGACAAAGGCTGGAAAGCTCCCCACTTTTTCCGACTTCCCACATCCGGCCAGCACCACTCCTAGCGCAGTAAGCATTAGCAGGACGTATCTTTCCTTCATTTCCTCAGTTTCGTCTCTTAGTGTCCATGCCTGGGGTTCATCGGCAAAAGGAACATGACCAGGTAGGCCAACGAGAAGAATCCCAGCAAGGCAAAATGCGGCCAGGCCGTGATCGCCGCTCTCCCCTCTCGCTTGACTACACGCCAAAGGACGTAGGCAGAAGCACCAATGCCTATCGCCAGCACCATGATGGTCAGAACCGTCACCGTGCTGAAATCTGGGGGAGCGTCCGTCAGCGCCTCCGGCACCAGGCTAATCGGGATGCCCAACTGGTTCAACGCCGTCTGGATCGCCCTTGGCCCCTCCAAAAGAAGGTGCGAGAAGTTGTGCCCCAGGTGTCCAGAAAGGGCCAGGGGAATATAGGCATAGCCAAAGCGGGCGAAGATGGTGGCCAGTCCTACGCCAATCAGCCGCCCTGAGGCCCAGGCTGCCACCAGGTAGCTTCCCAGCCCCAGGGCGATGACCGCGCCAAAGGTAGCGGTGAAGGCAGCGTTGTAGCCTACCAGGGGGGTGTTTTCCACCACCGCCTTCATGTAATCGCCCCAGGGTAGGGTCATGTCTATAGTCTGCAAATAGACCAGGGCTACCATCAGCACCGCCAGGGTAGACTCGGCTACCAAGGAGTGACGAAAGAGCCAAAGTTCCTGGCCCGGTGGGCGCGGTGCCAGGGCGATGGCCCCGTGCTGGCAGCTCTTCAGGCAATTCCCACAGAGATTGCAGTTGCGATTGGAGTCCATCGTCTGGGGGAACTCATAGAGCGGGCAACTGGCGTAGCAGGCCTTAGTCCTGCAGGTCTGGCATATGGCCTCATCCGCCCGTAGCTCCACAGCAGCGGTGGTGGCGTAGATGCCGGAGAGGGCCCCCAATGGGCAGAGATAGCGGCACCAGGCCCGCTGCCGGTAGAGGAGGCTCATCAGCAGGGCACCGAGCATCAGGATGAGCAGGAGTACCCCTGTGGCCCTGGGTGAGCCGATGATGCTAAAGGTACGGTCCACCCAGGCCAGTGCGGCGAAGGTGAAGACCATGAGCCAGACACCGTAGCGTTTCAGCCAGGCTCCAGGCTGGCGCCCCGCGGCCAGGCCCAGCCGCGCTCCCAGCTCCTGAGCCCAGGAGCCGATCGCCCCCAACGGACAGATAGCACACCAGGCTCGCCCCAGAAAGAGAAAACTCCAGGGTAAGAGCGGCCACCACAACGTCCAGGTTACCACCGTGGCAAAGTTGCGGGCCGGGCGGATGGTGCCAAAGAAGGCGAAGTACAAGACCAAGACCAGCCCCAGGACAGTGGCAATCTGAAAGATCGATGGCCAGAAGCGGCTGTACAAGAACGCCCTGAGAGGGTAGAAACGCAGCAGGCCACCCTCACTGGGTCGTGAGATAGACAGCAGCGTGGTTTTCAACTCTATGAATTCCCTCGAATGGGTAACGCGGTGAATCTTCGCGTCTCCGTGTCTCCGCGTCTCTTACGGCTTCCCCCCAGGTGGTGGGATCCAGTTGGAGCGGACCCGCACCTCCTGGGTAGGCGAAACAGGATCGTTAGAATGCATGGCGATGACAAACAAGTGCGGCCCCCCCATCCCCTCGTGCATGGTAAAGGGCGCGGCGATAAAGCTGCTCTCCCCTGGTCTCAATGTCGTCGTACCGACGAACACCTGGGGTGGTCAGCACCCCTCTAACGTTTTAGCGATGGCGGGTGGCCGCATGGTCAGGGTGGCGTCACCCACATTGCGCACTGTCCAGGTAGCAACGACGTGCTGCTCGTAGACCAACGTCCCCAGGTCCAGATCAGGCTTCTCCATCTCCAAACGAGGGCCGCCGACATAGCTCGGCTTATAGCCGAGGGGTGGGGGTACGGGGGTGGCCATGGGACGGGGCGTCATGGTAGGCTCCAGCCAGATCGCGGTCACCGCCGGAACCGGCAGGGACGGTTGAGATATTGTCGGCGTGGGCGACGGGGTGGTTGGTGACGGTGTCCGGTTCCCACGACCGACCAAAACGGCGGCTCCCAGAAGAAGCCCGCCGACCAGGCCGAAATAGGGCCACAAGCGAGATGCCTTTGACGGTTCACGTTTCTTGCTCTTATGGACCCGTTTGCCTGTACTCCCCTGCAGCGGGTGGTGATTCTTAGACATTCTTCTCCATCATCCTGCCTTTTTTCGCTCACCAATAGGATATACTATGGTGGAATGCCTGCCCGGGCCAGGCAGGCTCCCCCATCGGTCACGGATGGCACAGGTGGAATGGGGGAGCGCCCGGCGTCCTCACCATCACCCCCTTTCCGCTTATCGTTGCGCCAGGAGTGCCTGGATGTCCTTCTCCAAGGTCTTCTTGCTCATGGCCCCCAGGTATAGGCTGTAGATTGTCCCTTGCGGTGTGACGAAGACACTGAGGGGATGCCCGGTCAGGCGGTAGGCCTGTATCACCTGGGCATCGGCCATCAGGTTAAGGTAGTTGACCCTGTTGGCCTGAACGAAGGCGCGGACGGTGGACACCTCCTCATCGCCAGCGTCTATGGCCAGGATTACCAGGCCCTTCTCGCCGTACTCTTTCTGGAGTTCAATGAGGGATGGAACCATCCCTCGGCACCACCTTCACCAGGTGGCCCAGAAGAAAAGCATCACCGGCTGCCCCCGGAATTGGGACAGGGTTACAGTGCGCCCATCCAGGTCCTTGAGGCTGAAATCTGGCGCTTTGGCCCCCGGGTCGACGCCTTCTACCGCCGTGGACGGCGATGGTGCCGAGGGGCCTAACCCCTCTTCGCCTGGTGTACTGGTTGCCGACAAGGGTACAGCAGCCGGCCGGACGCGCCCGGCAATAAGGCCCACAGCGCCGATGCCCACGAGCATGAGAATCAGGAGCACTATATAAAGGCGCCGCCTGCCATCCTGCATACCATAACCTCCTCACTCTCCTTCAACTATTTGGACGGCGCGACGCCGCGTTAGATGATAGGTCAAGGGTAGGGCAATGACCAGGGCGATCATCACTCCGTACCAACATACTTCTAAGTGACCGATGTGCAGCAGGACAGGATCCAGGCTG
>DYIS01000205.1:799-5071 GCA_020723545.1 Ktedonobacter racemifer | reverse complement strand
ACCGGCAGGTAGGCCCGCACCGGGGCGTAGCTGAAGCCTTCGACCTTGCCTCCCCACTCCAACTCGTAGCGCATGAAGTAGGCCAGGAGGAAGGCAGCATTAATCAAGACGATGTCGCCGAGCACCAAACCCAGGGTGAGAAGCCGATTACCGCGTCTTACCTTGGCTGCCGCTGCCAAATTCAAGACCTCGCTCGCTTCGCCGCTCTTGCCTGAAACTCAGAGTAGACCCCGATCATACCCTCGGCCATGCGCCGACGGGTGAACCGCTGGGCCTGGAGCAGTCCCCGCCGGATCATATCCTGGCGGAGGGAGTCGTCATTCAGTACCGACCTAATGGCGGTGCTGAATGCCTCCACATCTACAGGCTCTACCAGCAGGGCCGCATCGCCCGCCGCCTCGGGTATTGAAGAGACGTTGGAGGCCACTACCGGGGTGCCACAGGCCATGGCCTCCAGGATGGGAAGGCCAAACCCCTCGTACAGCGACGGATAAACAAAGACGTCCGCCGCCGCATACCACCACGGCAGCTCCTCCTGCACTATGTAGCCGGGGGTGTGGACAAATCGGCGCAGGTTTAGGGTTTCGATCAGATCGAACACGCCCCGGCACTTCCACCCCCTGGCCCCAGCCAAAACCAGGTGACGAACGTGGGAACCCGTTTTCAGCAGGAAAGAGAACACCCGTAGCAGCCCCTCCACGTTCTTTCGGGGCTCCAGAGTGCCCACGTAAAGAATGAAATGCTCGGGAAGACCTCGCGTTCTCCTGAACTCGACCAGTTTCTCAGGATCAGTAATGGGCGCAAAGCGTTCTTCCAACCCTGGGTAGACCACGGAGACCTTATCCGGCGACACCTGCCAGAGCCGCACCAGGTCCCGCCTGGTGCTCTCCGATATGGCCACTACCCGCTGGGCGGCCCGGGCGGAGTGTCGGGTGAAATACCTCAGGTAAAGCCTGTTTGCGATCTTGAAGCTGTCCGGGTACAGGGCGAAGCTCACATCGTACACTGTGACGACCGACGCAACTGGGCAGAACAACGGTTGCACGAAGGCCAGCGAATGCAGCAGGTGGGGCTTGAGCCCGTTGACGAGCACCGGTTGGGCCAATTGCTCCCACAGGATGCGCACCGCCGGCTGGCCCGTAGGGGCCCGTGAGTAGGCCGGGCGGAAGCGGCGGCTCCCAAAGAAATCACCCGGAACGTCCTTGGCACCCAGGAACACCGTATAGGAATTCTCTGGATCGAACTCCTGCAACCCCCGGATCAGGTTGGCGATATATCGGCTGATGCCCGCGCCGCGGTAGGTGTTCGCAAAGGACAAAAGATGCGCGTTGAGAGCTATGTGCATTATCGCCCCGCAGGATGTCTTCCTCGTCCTCCACGCCTTTTCGTCTATTATACCATAGCCGATTTGACCGCACACCCGTGCTTATCTGCACGACGAGCAAGGTGATCAGGAAAGAAGGGCTCGATACACCTGATAGGTGGCCGCAGCTACCTTGGCCTGGGTGTAAAGCTCAAGCACCCTCTGCCGACCCAGCCGGCCCAGCCGGCGGCGTAGCTCCATGTCTCCCTGGAGGGTCGCCAGGTTGTCCCGTAAATCCCGGGCGTCACCCTCCTTGCAAATCAACCCACCCTCGCCGATGATGTTAGGTATCTCTCCCGAATCGGAGCCTACCACCGGCACCTGGCAGGCCATCGCCTCGATGAGCACTCGCCCAAACTGTTCCTTCCAGTTAGGCCTGGTCAAGGATGGAAGGACCAGCGCGTCGAATCGGTTCAGGTAGCGGGGGACCTCCATCGAGGGGATGGCCGGGATGAAGGCGAGTCTCCCCAGGCAACCCAGGCGCCCCGCCAGCCCCAGGATCTCCGGCTTCAGCGGGCCGTCTCCGATCAAGGTGAGCTGCCAGTCGCCGCCCAGGCCGGCCAGGGCACGTACGAGTACGGTTAGTCCTTTCTCCTCCACCAACCGCCCGATGTAGGCCACCTTGAACACATCCACATCAGCCCCCTGCGACCCCTCCAGCGGCCTAAAGACCTCCGGATCGACCCCGAACTGCGGGATGGTAGCCAGGGGACCACGGTATCCCTTGCGGCGCAGCACCGCGCCAGCTTGCTGGCTGCCGGCCACGGCGTAGTCGGCGTGAGATAGGTTATAGCGCTCAAGCAGATTAAACGGCAGAGGAAGCCGGCGATAGATGTTCTGCCAACTGAAGAAAAGGCACCTGGCTCCTACAGCCCTGCCCAGGCGCAGGGCGTGAAAAGTCGCCAGATTGTAGGGCTCCTCGTCAATGTGGAAGATATCCGGCCGGAGAGACCTTACCACCCGGCCCAGGCCGGGATAGAAATGAAGGTGAAAATGCCCGTTAAAGATGACTCTCTCCACCCTGAGTTCGTAACCCGTGACATAGGCCCTTTCCAGGTATGATCTCCTTCCCGCCTCTCTCCAGTACGGGGGAACCACCACCGTCAGGGAGACCTCCGGTTGCAGGGCCAGTTCCTCTAGCTTCTTCTGGTAGGTGCCGACCGCACAGGCCTTAGAGAGCATGAGGACTTTCATCCAGCCTTGCCTGCCCTTGATCGGCTCGCCTCACGATACACCTCCAGGGTCTGGTTGGCGGTCCTCGGCCAGCTAAAGCGCTGGGCCTGTTTTGTCCCCCGGTACCTTAACTCTGCCTGCTTGTTCGGGTCTGCCAAGACCGCAGCCATGGCCGAAGCCAGCTCCCGGACCTCCCGAACGTCCACCAAGATGCCCCCTTCACCCACTACCTCCGGGAGAGATGCTGCCTGGGAACAGATGACCGAAGCGCCGCAGGCCATGGCCTCCAGGGGCGCCAAGCCAAATCCCTCGTACAGCGAGGGATAAACGAAGAGGCTGGCCGCGCTGTACAGGAGAGGCTTATCACCTTCAGGGACGAATCCCAGGAATTTGACGCTATCTCTCAAGCCCAATTGGTGCGCCAGGAGCTGCCAGTCGGGAAACACCTGTGGATTACGGGAATGGGTCACCCCGGCGATGGCCAGGGTGAAACGCCGGCCTAACGCCTGGAGCACCAGGGCAAAGGCCTCCAACAGCTTGCCCAGGTTCTTGTGGGCGTTCAAGCCGCCGATATAAAGAACGTATTCCTGCCCGAGCCCGTATTTCTCACGAATGCCAGCCAGAAGACTCGCATCCTCACATGGTCGGTAGAGGCCCTCCACCGCCAGGTAGATCACCCTGATCCTCTCATCGGGCAAACCCAGCCGGCGCACGATGTCCCGGCGAGTGCTCTCTGAATCAGCTATGACCAGCGTTGCTCTTCGCACCGCGCGCGCGATTAAGCGATTGTATAGCCTCGCCGCCCGGGAGGTCTGATACTCGGGAAACAACAAGGTGATCAGGTCGTGGACGGTGACCACCACCCTGGACGAAGAGAGAAGCGGTGCCGCGAAATAGGGATAATGTATCAGGTCTACCGCCACCCGCGCTGCGGCCCGCGGCAGGCTGGTTTGCTCGAACCATATCTTCCCCACGTTTCTTCCGGGGGGCCCAGAGAGGTGGCGGACGGCAAATGTCCCAAACGCGTCACCTGGACCAACGCCAGGCGGGCGGTATACCAGGCAATCCAACCCGGCGCCTATCTGGGCCAGATGTGCCAGAAGGCTTCGCGCATACTGGCCGCTGCCAGTATGCGGCTTATCCAGAAAGAATCCGTTGAAGGCGATACGCAAGGTGGTCTCCGGGCCCAGTACCGCGCGTTTCTTTACTAGAGAAAACTGGCTTCAAAAGCGTTCCCAGAATACGCGGCGGTAGGCCTCCAACTTTTGCTGGGCCTCCTGGTATGAGATCAGGCCCCACCATCGGCGAAAAAGGGTGCGCGCGACCTCCCCGAGCAGGCCCAGGCGCACGATCTGCCGCGCCGCCCACTGAAAGCCGGCGCTATAATGCTTTGCAAAGAGCAAAGAGCGGCTCTTGTGCAACTGCAGGAACATGGCCTCCCGGAACTGATTGGTGCTCTGAGCGATGTGGTGAACCACCCGGGCCTGGGGCACGTAGTAGATCTCCCAGCCGGCGCGCTTGATGCGCAGACACCAATCCACCTCCTCGCAGTACATGAAGAATCGCTCGTCCAATAAGCCCACTTGCTGGATGGTCTCCCGTCGGACCATAAGGCAGGCTCCTAGTGGATGATCGATGGGGAAAGGGTGGTCATAGTCCCGAACCGGATAGCGGCCATTGAGCCGGGAGTTCGTTATCCGGTGGTTAGGGGAGTAAAAATCGAAGAGGCTCATCCA
>DYIS01000205.1:0-789 GCA_020723545.1 Ktedonobacter racemifer | reverse complement strand
CCGGAAAGCCGAGTGCTGGAACGAACCGTCCCGGTTCACCAGCCTGGCCCCAGCAACGCCCACCCTGGGGTGGGCATCCATGAACCTCACCAAGCTGCCCAGGGCATCATCCAGCACGATGGTATCGGGATTAAGGAGCAGGACATATCGGCCAGAACACTGCTCCATGACCTGATTGCTTGCGGCAGCGAACCCCCGATTCTCTCCATTGGCGATCAGCTTGGCCTGGGGAAATTCCTGCTGCACCATCTCGGCCGAGCCATCGGTGGAGGCATTATCCACCACCCAGACCTCGAATGGCCAGTGGGTAGACCCTTGGCCCTCCGCGCTGCCCCCACCGTCCTCAGACCGGAACACCGAGCGCAGACAATCCCGTAGAAGTTCCCTGGTATTGTAGCTGACAATGACAACTGAGAGGTCAACCATCAAAATCCAATGGTGATTTTCGTGGCCTTCACGTGGTCGTTGACCTTGCGCACATCCTCGTGAACCAGCCCAGCCCAGAAATATGGTGCTACTTTCGGCGGACGGTCCACGATGCGGATGTAGCCCACTATGGTCACCTCCTGGTCGGGCTCGAGCCTGTCCCCCGGGAATCCCCAGCGATACGGGTACTCCCGGCCGCTGGAATTACCCTCGCTGTCCACCCCCACCCGGAAGATACCCGGTTCCGAGAAATACTTCTTGGTATTGAAGTTCTCCGAGGTGGTGTAGACCTCTCCCGAGTAGGGGCCCTTGCTGCGGAGGGCCACCGTCCCTACGTTCTTCACCGTGATCTCCACCTTTAAT
>DYIS01000204.1 GCA_020723545.1 Ktedonobacter racemifer | reverse complement strand
CCCCAACAGTACCAATATCTTCTCCACCGTGGTGGCTAACATCAGCACCGCCCGACGCGCCTCCCACACCACCCGTCCTGCTATCTGGTACAGCCGCCAACGCACGGTCCCAACGGTGTGCCGATGCCACCCTTTGGGCAAACTCAGTAGCTTCATCGCCAGGAACAGGTTGTACGCCATCACCCCCATACGGAAGAACACGGCATTGGCGTAGATCTCCCCGCACAGTTGAGCCTTGACGGCGTTTCCAAGCCTTTGGTATACTGTCAAAGAAATTTATTTCGAATTTCGAAATTCGAATTTCGAAATGGCGGGGGGGTTGTGCATACTTACCATATCTGGACCATCGGCTGCCAGATGAACAAGGCTGACTCGGAAAGGCTGGCGAGCCTCCTGGAGGAAAGAGGGCTTGTGCCCGCGCCGTCCCTGGAGGTCGCAGATGTGGTGGTGCTGAACTCGTGCAGCGTCCGACAAAGCGCGGAGGAACGGGTGCACGGGCGGCTCAGCTCCTTGAAGAGCCTGAAGAGGCGGCGTCCAGATACGTTGATCGCGCTCATGGGCTGCATGGTGGGCGGTGATCCCCACGAGCTGAGGGGCCGCTATCCCCACGTGGCCGCGTTTTTCAACGTCTTGAAACCGGCGTCCTTCTTAGAGATGGTGGAGGAGCGCCAGGGCCTCCGACTGACCGAACCCGGATTGAGCCAGACTGGAGCGGCCTTTGCGACCGGGGGGTTAGGGGCGCGAAGCCCCCTTTTGCTTGGAGAGGAAGCCACGGACCCTGAACACAGCCTACAGGAGCCGACGGAGTCGGTGGTCAGGGGCGGGGCCACGGTGGGCCCCGTTAAGTACATCCCGATCATCTACGGCTGCGACAACTTCTGTAGCTATTGTATTGTGCCGTTTCGCCGGGGCCGCGAGGTGAGCCGGCCCCTGCCGGAGATCGTGTGTGAGGTGGAAAACTGGACGCGGCGGGGCGTGCGGGAGGTGGCCCTCCTGGGGCAGAACGTGGACTCCTATGGCCATGACCTGCCGGGCAGGCCGGACCTGGCTGACCTACTCTCTGCCTTGCACCATGTCCCAGGGCTCTGGCGGATTCGTTTTCTCACGTCTCATCCCAAGGACATAAGCGATAGGCTCATCGATGCCATGTCTTCCCTGCCTAAGGTGTGTGAGAGCATCAACCTTCCGGTGCAATCGGGAGACGATGCTGTTTTGCAAGCCATGGGCCGGGGCTATACGGGGGACGGATATCGAAAGCTGGTGGACAAGGTCCGAGAGCATGTGCCTGGCATTTCCGTGACCACCGATCTCATCGTGGGGTTCCCCGGGGAGACGGAGGCTCAGTTCTACCGCTCGTTTGCCCTGCTTCAGGAAATTCGATTCGACCTGGTCCACGTGGCCGCCTATTCGCCGCGCCCCGGCACCAGGGCGGCGAGGATGCCGGACGACGTGCCCTCGGAGGAGAAGAAGCGGCGGCTGGCGCTGGTGGAGGGGCTGCAAACCGCCATCGCCACGGAGATCAACTCTCGGTTGTCGGGCCAGGAGGTCGAGGTGCTGGTAGAACGCCAGGCCAAGGGGAAGTGGACCGGCCGTACCAGGACGGACAAGATCGTTTTCTTCCAAGACGACGGGGATTGGACCGGGAGGCTGGTGACGGTGAAAATTACCAGGACCAGCCCATGGTCATTGCAGGGAGAACTGGTCCAACTGGCAGCAGGATGCGGAAAAGAGAAGGCTCTGGGAACATAGAGGTATGCGGTTTCACATTTCAACGTTGGGCTGTCCGAAGAATGTGGTGGATTCGCAGGGAATGCAGCGGCTTCTTCTGGAGGCAGGGTACGAGCAGGCCCCGAAGCCCGAGGCTGCTGACGTGATCATCCTCAATACCTGCGGATTCATTGACGTGGCCAAGGAGGAGTCCATCGATGCCCTGGTTCAGGCGGCACTGCTCAAACGCCCCGGCCAGGCCCTGATCGCCGCGGGTTGTCTGGCCCAGCGCTATGAGGCAGACCTTCAGCGTGAAATCCCGGAGATCGATGGAGTAATCGGCACGCGACATTGGCCGGAAATCGTTGACTTTTTGAGGGTTAACGGCTATGGGTTTGGGGTCAAAGAGCCGCTGGCCTTTGGCCCCTACCGCATAGCCCCTGGCCCCTATCCGCTAACCCCTTCAGCCTACCTGAAGATCTCCGACGGCTGTAATGCCCCTTGCGCCTTCTGTGTGATCCCCCAGATCAAGGGGCCCTATTGGAGCAAGCCCCGGGAAGAGGTGCTCCGGGAGGCCTGCCAACTGGTTGCCGGTGGGGTGAAGGAGATCGTCCTGATCGCCCAGGATACAACGACCTACGGCAGCGATCGGGGAGAGAAAGACGGGCTGGCCGAGCTCATCGTGCGTCTACTTCACAGCGTGCCGGAGATCCCCTGGCTGCGTCTCATGTATGCCTACCCACAACACATCACGCCTGGCCTCATCGAAACGATGGCCAGACACCGGCCGGTTCGCCACTATCTGGACCTGCCGCTGCAGCACGCTCATCCTGATACCCTTAAACGTATGGCCCGGCCCCACAATGTGGGAAGGATCAGGAGGCTGATTTCCGACCTGCGGGAGACCATGCCGGACATTGCCCTGCGGACTTCGTTCATCGTGGGCTACCCGGGGGAGACGGAGGAGGAGTTTCAGACACTCCTGGACTTTATCGAAGAGATGCGTTTCGATCGGGTTGGCATCTTCACCTATTCCCAAGAGGAGGGGACTAAAGCGGCGGCCATGCCGGAACAGGTCCCCAGGCCGGTGAAAGAGGAGCGCTGCCACCGCGCCATGGCCTTGCAGCAACGGATCTCCCTGGAGAACAACTGCAAATGGGTGGGGAAAAGGCTCGAGGTGCTGGTCGAGGGTGAGCAGAAGCCTGCCAGGAAGCGGTCGGGTTCTGATCACGGTTCGCCGTTCCTGGTGGGCCGTTCCTTCCGCGATGCCCCCGAAGTGGATGGCCTGATATTCGTCACGGGCCAGGCCAGGGTGGGGGAGATCGTGCCGGTCCTGATTACGAAGGCTATGGAGTACGATCTCTGGGGAGAGGTGGACAACACCCCAGGTGGCCTCCAATACCTTGGAGACTCCGTGGTTGCCGGCTCGCCGCTTTCTTGACATCCATTGGGTGTTCCCATATAATGCGGCCGGCGCGGTGGCCGTCGTCCCGATCCACGCGTCTCCATCTGGCTGCGAGGCCGGCTATCCCTTCGTTGCTTTGCCGTCCAACCCTGACACCTGAGAGTGTTGAATTCAATACTCTTACCCGACAGAGGAGGTGAGTGCCAGAGCTTCTTTTTTTCTGTTTCAACTGGTCATGATAACTGGACCACGGTGACTGGTATTGTAAAAAAGGAGGTATCCACATGAACAAGTTATTTACCCTCGTGCTCTTGATGGTCATCCTCACCACCTTGGCCATCGGCTGCGGTCCCACGCCGGTGCCCACCACGCCGCCCAAAGCCACTGCCGCCCCTACCACCCCTCCGCCTACGGCGACGCCAAAGGTGACCACTATCGTGTTCTACCAGCGGGGCTACGTGGCTGGTGGCACCGATGCCGGTTCAGTGACCACCGCCAAGGCAATTGAGCTGTTCCAGAAGGCCAACCCGAACGTTAAGGTGGAGATCGTGGGCATCCCCTGGACCGCCGAGGGCGACACGAAGCTGGAGGCGGCCCTGGCTGCCAAGGCCAACATCAACATCTTCCGAGTCACCAGCCCCAACCTGCCTCGCTATGCCAAGCAGGGCATTCTCTCGGAGATCACGCCTTACTTGACCGCTGAGGACAAGGCCGACTTCTACCAGAGCGCCTTTGACATCGCCAGCTACAAAGGCAAGGTCTATGCCTGGCCCCTGTGGGTGACCGCTATCACTATCCTGGTCAACACGGACATCTTCAAGGAGCGTGGCGTCGAGCTGCCTAAAGGCGACTGGACCTATGAGCAGTTCGTGGAGACCGCCCGGAAGCTGACCTTCACTCGCGCCGACGGCACCAAGGTCTACGGCGTGACCGCCTCGGCCAAGGCCGGCGCGGTGGAGTACTGGCCCATGCTGTACATCGACGGTGGCCGCATCCTCAGCCCTGATGGCAAGAAGTTCATCGCCAACCAGCCGGAGTTCATCTCAGCCCTGGAGAAGTTCGCCGACCTCAACCTGAAGTACAAGGTGGGGCCGCCAGACTTCGGCGTGGCCGACCAGGCAACGGTGCAGAGCCAGTTCCAGAAGAACAAGACGGTGGCCATGGACATCAGCACACCGGGCTTCATTCGCACCCTGGTCAATGAAAAGTTTCCCCTGGCCGTGCTGCCCATCCCGATGGGCAAGCTGGGCAAGCCCGTAACCAACGGCGCCTTTGGCCTCTATGCCGTGGTGGACGTGCCGGATAAGGACAAGGTGGCTGCGGCCCACGCCCTGGCCAAGTACCTCACCGGTAGCCAGATCGGCATCGACATCCCGGGCTACCAGCTTGCCCCGGGGCTGCGCCGGTCTAACAAGAACCTGGACCAAGACCCCTACTTCTCGCTGGTAGCCAAGGCAGTGCAGTATGGCGTCTACGAGCCGCCGACGGAAGTCCCCAACGAGATCCAGAACACCCAGTTCGTGGCAGCCCTGCAGTCGGTGATCCTGGGCCAGAAGTCGGCCAAGGCAGCCATGGACGAGATCGCCGTGCCCTACCAGAAGGCCCTGGACGAGATCAACAAGTAGACATGCTTGGCTTTCTTTACTAGTAAGAAATTTGGGATGGGCGGCGCTAGGACCGCTGCCCATCCCAATTTGGCATCTCTGGGGTATCGCCCAGGGCCACTGCTCACCGTTGAGAGGAAGGTCGACCATATGATCAAAGCTCCTCAAGCCGCCGCCGTCTCTGGGGTCCCCGAGCGACCGGAGACCCCTCGGGGTGTCGTCAGGCCGGCGGACCCCAGGCCACGTCTCTGGGGTCCCCGAGGGGCCAGAGGCCCCTCGGGGTTTCTGTTTTCGGCGTGGAACCGCTACAAGTGGAGCTATTTCTTCATCGCTCCCAGCATGTTTTTCTTTTTCAT
>DYIS01000203.1 GCA_020723545.1 Ktedonobacter racemifer | reverse complement strand
GCCATTTCTCTTAAGGTTCAGGAGCTTGACTTATTCCTGATAGTATGCTGCGGTGGGGTTCTCGGCCGCATTTCTAGCGCACTGCGGTCAGTAGATAATTTCCGTCCAGGGGGTATGATGCAAATCAAAATAAACCGCGACCTGCCACCGGTCAAACCATTCCACCATTAGCTCTAAGGACAAGTTGGCAACTTGTCCTACATCCGATAGTCTTCCTCCCTGAAGAACATCGGTCGCCGCCGGTTTCCTCGCGGTGTGACATGATGGGGGATGCCAGATGCTACAACCCTGGCTAATCTTGCCATACTAACCACCCCAAAATAGACCAGGGCCAATAGTTGTGTATTGTCTCCCCGGAATTTACCCAGTCGCGCAAGGCTTTAACGGCCTCCCGGCGCATGGAATCGTCCTTGCGGAAGTCCATAGAGAGGTGTTATAATCACGATAGACTCGCGCCGGGCGCGCGTAAGATTTTTTGCTTAACGGTGGCGTGGAAAACGCGACGGTGGTGCTATGAGCAGAAGACAGCCTACCTACTGAACGAGGAGAGTCAAACATGAAAATTCAAGTAGTGATTCACGAAGCAGCGGAAGGTGGATACTGGGCGGAAGTCCCCGCTATTCCTGGATGCGCGACTCAGGGCGATACTATCGAGGAGTTGTTGCAGAACTTGTACGATGCGATTGAAGGGTGTTTGGCAGTCTCGGTAGAGACAGTGCAGGTCACCGGCAAGGATCGCGTGTTGGAAATCGCTGTATGAAGTCCCTGTCTGGCAAAGAGTTGGCCAAACTGCTGGAACGCCACGGTTGGACGCTGTTGCGCATCCAGGGCAGTCATTATATCTACGGCAGACCGGGGAGCAAAGTACGTCCTCAGTGCCCATTCACGGCGACAAGCCGCTGAAAATTGGGCTCCTCAAACATCTACTGAAAATGGCCGAATTATCAGAGGACCAGTTGAAATAAACGCCACGAATGCGTCAGTTGGAAAAGAAACGCCCGGTCCCTTTTCAGACTGGCCCTTAGTTCTGAGTTCTGGGGACACAATACTTATCTCTCTTCATTCGTATCTTTTAATTGACTCCGCTGAAAGAACTCAGATTGAACCGCAGAGCACGCTGAGCACGCTGAGTTTTCCTGGATTTTCTCTGCGCTCTCAGCGTTCTCGGCGGTGAGGGGAGGCTTTTTTCAGGAAAGTCTTAATTGCTTTGGCCCGGGTTCTCGCGGTCCCAATGTGCGACCAGGCCTCTCCTGGAGAGTGCCGACAAAGTTGATCCTCCCGCCCCGATGCGGCATCGGGGCGGGAGGATTGGCCACGCCATCTCTGCATCCCTTACGCCCATACTGAGAAAATCTTGCCAATCTCCGACAATCCCAAGCATCGGCCGAGGGTGTTGAACGAAGATCAATGTTCCCCACTGGGTCCCTTCGGACGCCCGAACTTGTCAGCCCAGGCCCCGATACATTACACAAAATCAAAGTATCGGGGCAGGGCTGGATACGGGTTTGCCCACTGTGGGGCACGATTCGCCGAGAACAAGTTCTCGCGTCCCCACGTGGTGGTCGCAGGCTATGCGTCCTGGAACGCTTTCCAGTCCAACCCCAACTGGCGGACAACTGCTCGTAACGTGCCTGTCTTGAGGTCTTTGGGTCCCCAATCTGGCAAAGGGGCGATACGATCAGTGGCTGGGTTGTACCGCTTGCGATGGGAGCCAGGACTGCGGTGGGGAAGCTCTTGACAACCAGGTGCCATCAGTCTGCGGGTGGCCTCCTGGTAGTTCATGGCACCGCCACCACTGTCTCCATCCAGATAGGTGCGTCACTCGAGGCTGGCCGGAGCACCGGGGGGAGGGGACGCCTCAAGTCTTGGAAAGCTTCGATGATTGCCACCAGGGCATCAGCGGCATTGTGAATTGCTTCCTCCGCCGAATCGCCCTCGGTGATCAACTCGGGCAAGAACGGACAGGTGACCGTAAATCCGCCTTCCGGTTGAGGATCCAATACCAACGGCAATTTGTATATTGTGCCCATGTGTGTTTCGCACTCGCCTTTCTATTTGCAAAATGGTGTCTGTACTTTAGCTTTCCCTTGAATGTTATCTCAAACGTTACCGTTTGTCAATGGCGGTAGCAGCAAACCGGTCTTGGGGATGGGACTCCAGCCCACCCTCAGAACTCCTTACTGAATCCTCCTTGGTTTGTCAAGCAAAACAGGCCCGGCCTGATTCGGGTAGGGCCTGTTTGATGAGTTGCTCCCGGGTTACCACTTATACCTCACCGTGTACGTGACGGTGGCCTCCCCATCCTTGGCCACCGGCAGGCGGTATTCGATGGTCCGGGAATCGGTCTTGGTATAATCGGTGCTGGTCTTGACGATCTCCCAGTCGCTCCACCGGTACAGATGCTCCACCACCCGTACCTCTACCGGGGCATCCTTGTGGTTGCGCACCTTGATCTCGAAGCTCTCCTCGTAGACCCGGTCGCTGATCCTCTTGAAATCGGTCTGCTTGCGCTCGCCCACGATGTCAAAGGCGTCGCCCAGGTACAGCATCATCTTCTCATCCTTGGGGGTATGGTCAATGGCGTCCTCGCCGATGAACTGCGAGCCCCCCTGGTCATCCTTCTTGTAGACCCGCACCGTCCCCTTGGGCAGCGGTATCCCCAGGCCCTTGTCCTTGGCGTTCTTTAGCTCCAGCATCACCACCACCTTTTTGTTGATAGAGGTGCCATAGCCCTTGTCCAGGAGCGGCGAGCCGTAGTAGCCGATGCGGCCCAACTGCGCGCCGTCGTAGACGTAGATCTTGTTCACCGGGACCTGGGGAGCGGTCACGAACTCGATCTGCTTGGTCTGGTTGTTCTTGATAGTGGTGGGGCGTTGCAATGTATAAAGATGATACTCGAAGAACGGCTGCTCGGCAAACTGCGCTGGCGCCGAGCTTGGGACAGCGGCCTTGCCCTCGGCCATTTCCCAGACCCGGGCTGGAGGCGTCACCCGGTGGATGTCACCGGCGATGAGCTGGAGCCGGGCGTTCTCATAGCCCGCGCCGCTCTTGTTGTCGATGGTCACCCAGCCAGTGAGGGTCACGTTCTTGTCATCTTTGTCGGTCACGGCCACGTAGTTCGCCACCCAGTTCACGCCGCCGGTGAGATAGGTGACCTCGGCTAACTGAGGGCCTTCTTTAGTACTGGTGAGCATCCACACCAGCGTGGGCTTGGTGATGAGCCCGGAGGGCAGCCTGGGGTATTTGATCTCCCGGATCTGATCGGCCTTGATCACGGTCACCTGGCCGCCTTCTTTTTCGCTGGCCAGGATGATGTCCTGGGCGGTGCTTTGCAGGTAGCCTTCGTAGGCGGTGCCGTCTTTGGTGACGACGCTGATCTTCTGATCCAGGTACTTCTGCAGGAGCTTGGCCGTGCTGACCAGGTCGTACTCGAAGTTCTGCTCCAGGACGCTGGCGGTCTGGGGCTCTTTCAGCGCCTCGAAGCTGACGGAGGTGGGGTCGATCTGGGCGGCCACATCGGTGAACCTGATCTCGTTGTCGCCCTTCTTCAAAGACAGGGTGCGGCGGTCCTTCACCAGGGCCAGATTTTGGTTGTACACCGTGAGCTGGACGCCCTCCTCTTGGGCTTTAACCCGGTTCAGCCCCCAGTCGCATTGCACCAGGAAGGTCAGCACGACCAGGATGGATACCAGCCCGAGAATCGTCGCCCGCCGGAAAAGCCTTGCGAACATCCTTCGACCTCCTCAAGATATCTCTATCGCTTTAGGGGCCCAGGTACCCCCTTTATACGATCTTCTTAGTGGACACCCAATAGACGCTCAGGCGGTGCAAAAGGTTCCTTTTCTTAGAGCAATGAATAGCCCGGGCATCCTGCCCGGGCTATTCGATGGGAGTTCTTTACTAGGCACCTGGAGATCCATCCTCCCGCCCCGATCCAGATCGGGGCGGGAGGATCAAAATCCGTCGTGGTGCGCCGCGGCGCATGGATAACTCTGCAATAACTGCTCTTGTCGGTTTGAGGTGAAGCTCCACCGGTAAAGAAGGCACACGGGTTTTCAGCCTAAGCCTGACCGCCTGGGTCTATGGCTTCGGTATGGCCAGGTCCGCTGCTCCTAGAGCGGATAGCCTGGCCTCGGGCAGGTTGGACTGCACCAGCTCCATGATGGTCTGGGCGTATTTCACCTTCTCCCGGGCCATGGAAGCCAGGCTGTCCGGACTGACCCAGGGCTTGTAAAGATCGCCGACGCCAGGCCCCGGCTCGATCTTGAAGTAGCAGGGGGCACAGACGCGGACCATCTCCGGCGTCTCGTAGAAACGATTGAAGCCGCCGAAGGAGTCGAACAAATAGACGTGGATGTCCATGGGGATATCGATGGCCTGGCGGATAGATGCCAGTTGAGGCAGGGAGAGATCAGCTACCGGGTTAGAGGTCGCGGCCCCCAGGCTCTCCAGCACCTTGCCGCCAGCGGCGGAGGCGTGGCCGGCGAAGATCGACACCTTGAACACCACGTCGGGCGGTATCTCGCCGAGCTTCTTCAGCTCGCTGAGGGCCCAGAGCAACCCTTCGTCAACTACCAAAAAGCCCCGGAAGCCGATCTCGATGCAGCGCATGATATCGGATATGACATAACGTAATTGGTCACTGCCCCGGTAGCGCAGCCCGGAGAGGGTCCCCTCCGGGGTGGCGATCTGCCGCCCGGTGTCCCAAAGCGCGCGAGGCCCGGGGGTGATGATCACCTCCACCCCGGCCTGGGCGGCCAGCCTTGCGAAGGCCCTTAGCTCCTGATCGTCCAGGAGCGTGGCCCCCATCACGGTGGCGATCAGCCGGTGCACCGGCACCTGGCGCTTGGCCATCTCATCCAGCAGGGCCTCCAGGGTGGAGGGGCGCTCCACGCCGGAGATCTCCAGGCGATAGGAGGCACCATCGGGGAAACGCTTGGCGCTGGTGGGGAGATCGTAGGCGTCCTTGCCGGGGATGCCGAGGCGCTCCAGGGCCCTTTCCACGTGGTCCATCTTCATCGAAGGGTCCACCTCCTTGTGGTTGTGGCAGGCGTTGGCCTTAGAGTCGCAGGTAGGAATCGGCG
>DYIS01000202.1:2824-5093 GCA_020723545.1 Ktedonobacter racemifer | reverse complement strand
GCCTTTTGTCTACATGTTGGAATGCTCCGATGGGACATTCTATACCGGATGGTCGGTGGACCTGGCCGAGCGTTTGGCCGCCCATAATGCCGGCCGGGGTGCCCGCTACACCAAAGGCCGCCGGCCGGTGAGGTTGGCCTACCAGGAGGTGGCCGATTAGCCTTCCTGGGCGCGGCGCCGGGAGGCAGCGTTGCGCCGTCTGAAACGAAAAGACAAAATAGCGCTTTGCGAGAGAGGGACCAAGAATGGCTGAGGAAGAGAAGTACGTCCAGGCCATCGTGGACAAGAGCCAAGACTTCTCCGGCTGGTACGGCGACGTGGTGATCCAGGCCCAACTGGCCGACTATGCCCCGGTCAAGGGCTGCATGGTGATCCGTCCCTATGGGTTTGGCATCTGGGAGCTCATGCAATCGCTCCTGGATGCCCGGTTCAAGGCCACCGGGCACCAGAACGCCTACTTCCCGCTCTTGATCCCGGAAAGCTTCCTGGCGAAGGAGGCGGAGCACGTGGAGGGATTCGCGCCCCAGGTGGCCTGGGTGACCCAGGGAGGCGAGGACAGGTTAGAGGAGCGCCTGGCCATCCGCCCCACCTCGGAGGCCATCATCTGTAGCATGTACAGCAAATGGATCGACTCCTGGCGGGACCTGCCGGTGCTGATCAATCAATGGTGTAACGTGTTGCGCTGGGAGAAGGTGACCAGGCCTTTCCTGCGCACCACAGAGTTCCTCTGGCAGGAGGGGCATACCGCCCACCGCAGCGAGCAGGAGGCTGAGGAGGAGGTGCTGCGCATGCTGGGGGTTTATCGGGACTTCATCCAGGAGGACCTGGCCATTCCGGTGGTACCCGGCCGCAAGACCGAGAACGAGAAATTCGCCGGCGCCCTGCGCACTTATAGCGTAGAGGCACTCATGGGCGACGGCAAGGGTCTCCAGGCGGCCACCTCCCACAACCTGGGCCAGCATTTCGCCCGGGTGTTCAACATCACCTTCCAGGATGAGGACGGCGAGCGGAAGTTCGTGTGGCAGACGAGCTGGGGGCTCTCTACCCGGATGATCGGTGCCGTGGTGATGGTGCACGGCGACGACGCCGGCCTGATCATCCCACCCCGTATCGCTCCGGTCCAGGCGATCATCGTCCCCATCTGGCGCAAGGATGCCGAGAAGGAGGCGGTGCGGGCGACGGTGGAGAAGGTAGAGGCATCGCTCAAGCCCGCGGTAAGGGTGCGTTCTGACTGGTCGGAGCACACCCCTGGCTGGAAGTTCAACGAGTGGGAGCTGAAGGGTGTTCCGTTGCGCCTGGAGGTCGGGCCTCGGGATGTCCAAAAGGAGCAGGTGGTGGCAGTGCGTCGGGATAACCGCGCCAAGGAGATGGTGCCGTGGGTAAAGGCACCGGACCGTGTGCCGGAGCTCCTGGCGGAGGTCCAGTCCAGCCTGTTCAGCCGGGCTCTGGCCTTCCGGGAGGCGAATACCCGGAATGCTGATATCCTGGCAGATTTCGAGGAGATCATTGCCGATCAACGAGGGTTCGTGAATGCCCACTGGTGCGGCCAGACGGCGTGCGAGTTGGCCATCAAGGAGAGGACTGGGGCTACCATCCGGTGCATCCCGATGGACCAGGCCAGGGAAGAGGGAGAGTGCATCTATTGTCGCCTGCCCAGCCACGGCCGCGTGGTCTTCGCCCGGTCATATTAGCCAATGAGTGACGGGTTGACGAGTCAATGGGTGTTGCTGTAGACGAGGACGGGGATCGTTCCCCGTCCTCTTTTTCCACGTAACCCTTGGAAGACAGTGGTGAGGGGACAATAAGGCCGAAAGCCTTCCGGTCATCTCGGCGTCAGGTTCAAGAGGATTCCAATAATCAGCAAAAGTCCCAGCACCGTGCCCCCGACGATGGCTACCGCCAGTCTCCTACGCTTGATCATGATTTCCCCCTTGCTGCCTGTTCTGCCTCGCCGCGCTCCAAGTTTAGCTTCTCCCCGCACCGTTGTCAACGGTCTGAACGGACACGTGTTCAGCTAACCCGCGCAGGCGCCCCCACGAAAGCCACTGTTTACGTATCAGCAGCCCCATCGCCAGGGCGGCCAGGGTCAGGCCGCTGATGAGGGCTCCGGCCGTGAAAGTCAGAGGGAGGAAGGAGAACCGGACCCGGTGTTTCCCCGGCGGCAGGTAGACTGCCCTGAAGGCGTAGTTGGCCCGGAGGATCTCAACACCTTGGCCGTCCACGGTGGCCTGCCATCCCGGGTAGAAGACCTCGCTGATCACCAGGAAGG
>DYIS01000202.1:0-2814 GCA_020723545.1 Ktedonobacter racemifer | reverse complement strand
GATACTTCAATGCGGTCCGCGGAGTAGTAGGTGATGTCCACAAATGCCGAGGTCAAGGGCCGGGAGGCGATAGCACAGCCTTTTTCCAGGAGCACTGTCCGGGAGGGATCGAAGTCCGGCGACCTCAGGGCGGAGAGGATAGCGGTGCGTGAGGGAAGCACCTGGCTTTCCGTTACCAGGAAGGCCCGGGGCAGGGCCTTGGTGTTAAGATAGACATTCACCTGGGGATCACCGTCGAAGACCGGGACGAACTTGGTCCAGTCCAGGGGGACGTTTTTGTGTCCAATGAGGTACTTGGCATTGAGGAAGTCGTAGAGCCTGGAGGACCGGCTCCCCATGTTCTCCCAGTAGGCCTTGTAGTCGGCCAGGGTCATGGGGTTGTACACTCCCCAGACCTCCTGGATCCGGTTCAAGAGGCCCGTATCGGGCTGCCAGGCGTCCCAGGCCCCGGTATTGGAGTCGATGCGGTAATAGGATCGGTCCCGCTGGAGGAATCTCACCGCCTCAGGGTGGCGGAAGCCCTGGGAGGGATCATCTCCGGTAACATCCACACCAGAGCCGGTGCTCAAGAGCTCTAAGGAGGCCAGGGCCACGACGAGCCAGCCCAGGGCTGCCGGCCGCAGCCAGCCGAATCGCCGGGCGGCGAAGAGGGCCACGCCGATGCCAAGGATGGCCAGGAAAAAGGCCAGGCCGTTGGTGGCGCTGGCGATGCGCTGGAAGATGACGGGGTCTTTGTCCTGGCTGACCAGAAGCACGGCGTAGGTCACGGGCACGGTGACCAGGGTCAGCAGGAGAAAAACCAGGGCCAGGTACTGGGTGGCCCGGCGCAGCCTGGCCCGAGTTATCTTGGCAAGAGGCCTCATCAGGCTCTCCAGCCCCAGGGCGGCCAGGATAGCCACGGCGAAATCGAAGAGGTAGACAAACCGGGCCGGGGCGCGCACCTTGTCAACCCCGGGGACGAACTGGAAGAGCCAGCCGTATAGCACGGTGTAGCCGCCCAGGGCCAGGGCCAGGGAGAGGGCCGCGGCCAGGCCCAGAAAGGCAGTGAGCCGATTGCGCCCACTGGCCAGGGCCCACAATGCCAGAATTAAAGGCAGCACGCCCAGGTAGCCCACCTCCACCCGGTCCCAGGGGCCCCAGTAGTTCGCCGCCCCGCGCCCGAAGAACGATGGCACGAGCATCCCTATCAATTGGGCCGGAGCCAGGGAGTAGGCGATGGAATCTCGATAGCCGATCTGAGAGCGTACAGAGAGGCCAGCCAGTTCGTATGCGGGCAGGAGGACTACTGCTGCCAGCCCCAGGGCTACGACCAGCGTAACTGCCAGGGGCACGGCAGCCTGGGCCAGGGCCCGAAGCCGATGCAAACCGGGGCTGGCAGTGAGGCCCCAGTAGAGGGCGAAGAGGGTTAGAAAGAATGCCGCATAGAGCACCGGCTGGACGTGGCCGGCCAGGATAGCCAGGCCCAAGAAGAGACCGGCCCAGCCAGCCGGCGATAACTTCCCGGAGGCCAGGGCATTATTGTAAAACAGGAAGACCAGGGGCAGCCAGGCGGCGGCAGCGATGAGGTTATAATTGCCGAAGTGAACGACGAAGAGGTCCGAAAACATGAAGGCCACGGAGCCGAAGAGGGCGGGGACACGGCCCAGGCGGGATCTCCGGGCGCCCGGCTGAGGCAGGTCCAGCCCCCGCAAGCAGAGGTACATGAAGGCGCCGGCCAGGAAAAAGTGTAGGGCGGAGAGGAACTCCATGGTCTCGTAGGTTACCTGGGGTGCCAGGATAAAGACGGCGAGATTGATGGGATAAAAGAGTCCCATCTGGATATCGGCGGCAAAGGGGGCACCCCCGTTCAGGTAGAGGTTCCAAAGAGGCAGGAGGCCGGACCGCAGGCTCTGGGCAGCGAAGCGGTAGGCCGGGAAGAGGAAAGACGCCAGGTCACCGCCTCCGGCGGGCATCCAGGTGTCCCGGGCGAAGACCAGGCGCCAAAAGAAGCCCACCGTCAACAAGGCCAGGAGGCCCAGGGCGGCCAGGTCCCGGTGGTGGTCCCGGGCCAGGCGGCCGCGCTGAAAAAGGAGCCTGGTACCGAGACACGCCAGGAGCCATAGCACCGTCGAAGCTCCCAGGACGGTTGGCAGGTTCAGCCACGCCATACTTTGAGCCCTCTATACCAGGTCGTTGGCCAGGAAGAGGATGCTGTCCCCGGTGGCGCTTCCCAGAGCCGCCTGGGCGTTGAAGAAGCCGCACACCCGGAATCCGGACTTGAGGTACACCAGGAAGGCTGGATTGGAGGCCGGCGCCTCGGCCAGCATGGTTCTTAGCCCCAGTTGGCGGGCATGGTCCAGGGAACGTTCTACCAAGCGGGTGGCGATGCCCCAGCGGCGGTAATTGGGGAGCACGAAGATCTGGGTGATGTTGGCGGCCTGGTTTACCTCTTGCAACACCACCTCGGCGAAGCCTACCACCACTTGCTTGTCCGCGGCCACGTGGAGGACGTGGCGGGCAGCCCGGTCGTGGGTCAGGTAGTAACTGCCGATCTCCTCCCGGTACTCCTGGCGCAGCAGCCCCACTGCCCTGGCGTCTTCTGGGGAGGCCTCGCGGTAGATCACGGCCTTGGCCCGGGCCCAATCCCGAAGGGCCTGGCGGTGGGTCATGAAGGCGATGTCCTCGGGCAGCCCTTCGGGGGCGAAGAGGCGCACCTCGGTGGCATCGTCCCCGGCCCGGAGCTCGCCGCCCACCACATGGGCGGAGTAGAGGATCAAGACTCCCCGGCTCCCAGTCTCGGTGCCGAAGGAGTAGACCCCCAGGAGCTCGTCCAGG
>DYIS01000201.1 GCA_020723545.1 Ktedonobacter racemifer | reverse complement strand
GACCACCGCTCTTGAAGAAGTAGATGGTCCAATCCTCGGGCCCCTCCTGCCGCGCCCAGTGGACGAAGCCGCGCTTGCCCAGCACCTCGTAGAGGGGCAGGGGCGGGAAGGTATTTTGCAACCGGAAGATCTGGCCAGGCTGCACTGGCGCAACGGCTTTCATGATCTCGGAGAAGGGGTCCTTGCCTTGCGTCTGGAAGGGCCGCGCATCCAGGGTGGCGGTCACCTTGCTTTCGTCCAGCCAGGGGGGCGGTTCCGGCACGGCGACGCCCGGCACCGCAGCGGGAGGCGTCGGCGAAGCCTCGGCCACGTACTCTTCGCCCAAGGCGCGGTTCAGCACCCCCAGCAGCGTCTGGGTAGGCATATCGGCCAGGCTGGCTGCCTGTTCCACAGTTACCAGCTTAGCGAACGTGCGACGCAGCAAGGGGTTCTTTAGCTTCTCAAAGGCCGGGCTCTGGGCCACCAGCACATGGAGAAGCTCAGGATGCTTGCCGATGACGTCGGCGATCTTCATGTCCGCTGTGATCTTCATTTCCCTACACCCGCTTGATCAGCGCCACCCACTTGCGAGGATTCTCCTCGTGGGAGGTCCATTCAAACTGGCCCGGACGCTCGGCCATAAACTGATAGTGCAGGGGGCGGGGATCATGGTCGTTGATCAATTGCAAAGTGTCCCCGGGGGCCAGTTGGTTATCGAAGATATCAAAGATCTTGGGGTGCCGCTCCCAGGGCGGGAGCTCCCGAACGTCTAGAGTGATCGTCTTAGCCATAGTTTTACCTCCATACTTCGTTTTCGTGTCCCGGCGCCAGATTCCAGATCTCCTCGATGTGCGCCAGGATCGCGTTGCGCGGGCGGTAGCCGGTGCGATCGGCCTGTTTTAGCCATCTTTTTCCTCTCTTCCTCCCCTGCCGAGGCTGACCAGGTCCCACACGTACACCAAAACCCCCAAGACCGTCACACCACCGAAGATGGCCCGGAGAGCAAACCAGAAGCTCATGTACGTGGTCTTGACGAAGATGAAATCCAGCCCGGCCATGCGCTGCATGTACACCTGCACAATGCCGGCGATGGTCAGCGAGAGGACCATGCCCACCACACCGCTGCTGATCAGCCAGAAGGCCCAGATGCCCCGCCGTCCCAGCCGGGCCGTCATGCCCTTGATCTCCGGCACCATGTAGTACGTCAAAGCGATGACGAGCATGGCATAAGCCCCGTAGAAGGCAAAGTGCCCGTGGGCCGGCGTGACTTGCGTGCCGTGGGTCCACTTGTTCACCTGAGGCAGGGTATGGGCAAAGCCCCACACCGCCGCGCCGAAGAAGTGGCCGATGACGCTACCCACCGCCCAGGTAAAGGACACCGGATTGGGGTTAGGATGCGGCCGGCCTCGCACGCGCGTCATGCGCCAGGCATCGACTACCATGGCCATGATGGGGATCGGTTCCAGCGCGCTGAAGACCCCACCGATGATCAGCCAATAGGACGGCGTGCCGATCCAGTAGTAGTGGTGCCCGGTGCCCAGGATCCCGGTGAACAAGACCAGCCCCACCTCCACGTAGAGCCACTTCTCCACCACCTCGCGGTCCACGCCGGTCAGCCTGACCATGAGGAAGGCCATGAGCGCCGCGGCGATGAGCTCCCACGTCCCTTCTACCCACAGGTGAATGACCCACCACCAGAAGAACTGGTCTACGGTGACGTTAGAGAACGTCTTCATGCCGGCCAGGTACATGAGGGCCAGGCCGATCATGCCCATGGTCAGCACGCCCACCGTGGCCGTGAAGGGCCGCGTGCGCTTGACGATGGTCCAGCCATTGTTGACGGCGAAGATCAGTACGGCCAGGACGATGAGCCAATCGGCCCAGCGCGGCGCTTCGATGTACTCTCGCCCCTCGGTAAGCCACAGGGAGGGGAAGAAGTTCGCCGCCACGAAGCCGGTGAGGGCCGCCACTCCAGTGACGAGGAGGATCGCCAGTTGCAGGTAGGCCAGCCGAGGGCTCCATAGCTCACGCCCGCTCTCCTCTGGCACCACGTAATACGTCGCCCCCATGAAGCCGATCACCAACCACAGCACCAACAGGTTCAAGTGCCAGGTGCGCCCCACGTTAAAGGGGAAAAAGTCGCGGAAGAGGTCCGGATAGATGTACTGCGAGGCAATGATCAGCCCGTCCGCCACCTGCAAGAGAAAGAGCAGTGCGGCCACGGCGAAGTACCAGTAGGCCACCCGTTGCGTGCGATATTTCATCGTTTTTCTCCCAATCAGCAGCTTTCAGCGAATGCCTGAACCGGCGGATGAACGGACGGCCTGCCGCGGATTCGATCATTCGCTGGTTTGTCCATTCGCTCACCTGACCGTCTTGAGGAACTCGATCAGCGCCGCGATCTCCTCGTCCTTCAGAGGCAGGTTGGGCATAGCTGTGCCGGGCTTCACCGTCGAGGGGTTCCGCAGCCAGCGGGTTAGGTAGTCGGCGTCGTACTTGCTGGTGACCCCCTTAAGGCTGGGCGCCGACGACGTGCCCTGGCCGCTGGAGCCGTGACAGGCGGTGCAGCCCTTGCTGCGAAAGAGCGCGGCGCCCGTGGCGCTGATCTTCTCCGGAACAGGCGTGGCTGCCGTCGGCACAGGTGGCTTCGCAGCCCCTACCTCCACGCCAATGGGCGCTGGTGGCCAGTTGTTGGTATCAATCTCCGCTACCCATTGCAGGAAAGCCACCAGGTCGGCCACCTCCTGGTTGGTAAGGTGCTGGTTGGGCATCTGGCCGCCAGGGTTCTTCAGCCAACCAGCGACGAACTCCGGGGTACGGCGCACGGTGACCTTGGTCAGGTCGGGGGCGTAGTAGGCACCGTTGCCCAGGATGGTGTGACAGCCAATGCAATCGTGAGCCTGCCAGGCCCTTTTACCGGCAGCCACCTGAGGGGTGAGATTGCTCTCGTTGGTGCGGGCCGGCACCTGGGCCAGGGAATCCAGGCTCAGGGCCAGGAAGGCCAAGCTGAAAAGAATGGTGCCCACAATAAAGGCGCTGCGCAGGACGCTCTTGGTCATTGGCGAACCTCCAAGGCGATGTGGAGACGCGGAGACGCGGAGACACGGGATTCACCCCGTCACCGCGTCCCACCCTCACCATGTTCTCCTTTGAGACGCTCGTAGACGGCCTCACCCACGCACTCCCTGGCCATCTTGCACCAATCGAGGCACGATGGTCCCCGGTCCTTCATCACCGGCGTGCCACAGTTATGGCAGCGGGTCAAGCGCTCGTCGGTCCAGATCTCCACCTCATTGCCGCAGTTGGTGCAGTAGGTAGTCTCTGGCATCGGCTCCCGGATGGCATGGCTACCGGGGCAGAACTTGTTCATCGCCATTCTTCGGATACCTCGTTCTACCCCCAACCCAGGGCCTTCTTGGCCGCATCGGTCATTCGGCTGGGGTTCCAGGGCGGATCCCAGACCATGCGTACCTCGGCGGTCTTGACGCCCGGCACCTTGGCCACGGCGGCTTGCGCCCCTCGGCCGATGCTATCGTGCAGCGGGCAGCCGGGGGTGGTGAGTGTCATCTCCACCTTGACGTTGTCGTTAACGATGTCAACGTTGTAGATGAGCCCCAGGTCCACCACGTTGAGACCCAGTTCCGGGTCTTCCACGCCCCGCAGGGCGGCCACAACCTGATCTTTGGTAACCATATTGTTCTCCTCCTTAAAGTGTGTTGAAAGTGTGTTGGCGCGAATACGGTCTACATCTCTGCCATCTTCTTGCCCACGTCCTCCAGGGTGGCCGGTGGCAGGATGCGATGGGACATTGGAAAGAGCACGTTATCTTCCTTATGAATGTGTTGGCCCAGCCCGGCGATGATCTGCCGCGAGACCCGTTGCAGTTCCAGGGCCGCAGAGGACGCCGTCCCGGCGGGGGCGGCGGAAACCTGATCGGCCAGGCTACGCCAGGCGTCCATGGCGGCCAGCAGGTCTACGTGCTCGTAGCGCATCACTGCCGTTGGGCCACGATCGCGGCCCATCACCGCCTCCAGGGGCGGGAAGAGCGCCTCTTCCTCCTGTTTAAAGTGCCGGGCCAGGGGGCCGTCCAGGAAGGCCCGGAAATCGGCCAGCACGGCCAGGGCTTCCGGCGATGCGCCTTGCGCCGCCAGGTCGGCCACGGCCTTGTCCAGGGCTGCCAGTTTGGCCAAGCCCACCACGTGATCCTGGGCCAGAGGCGCCAGGGGGCTATTGGTAGGGATAGGGCTGTTCACGTTGCCTCCAGTTAGCTGATAGTTGATTCGTGATAACCGATAGCCAGCGACAGTTACCCGCCGGCGATCCGCTATCCGCTAGTTTGCATATCAACAAGATCTGCCAGGGTGACGGCTTCGAGTTCCTGTGTCACCAGGTTCTGAATCCGCAGGGTTACCTGCCGCACCGGACAGGCCATGCTGTTAGTAGGACAGTCGTGATCGGCCTCGACGATGCAGCGGCTCAAGGAGATGGGGCCCTGCGCCGCTTCGATGACCTGGCGCAGGGTGATCTCCGCAGCCGGCCGGGCCAAGTGCACCCCGCCCCTGGCACCACGCTTCGTGCGCACCACCCCGCCCCGGGCCAGCGCCTGGACGATCTTCCCCAGGTAGGCCGGGGGGATATTCTGCCGGGCCGAGATCTCCCGCACCGGGGCGGCACCGCTGTTGGCCAGATCCAGGGCCAACCGCAGGGCGTATCCTTCCTGCTTGCTCAGGTGCATGGCGTCATAATATAATAAGATAATGTTGTATTATTTATCCGCATTGTACCACAAAAAAGACCCCGTGACAAGAGGTTTTACGGGGAAAATTTGATCTATTCTGGCAATGGGCCGGAGAATGACGATCAATACGTTCATTTTGGCAAGGATGGGCGTTGTCGCGCCAGGTCTCGTGCCTGGCTTTTTCTCTTCTTGTCCAGAAGGCCATACGCTCCACGTGGGCGGCCAGAGGGGATAGTGCCGCTAGTGTCTTGTAACTGAAATGACTTGACATCGGAATGGTGGTGGAGGGATGAAAGTAGCTCACCACGAAGGCACCAAGACACTAAGTGGTTCTCTTCATAAATAATGTTACGTATTATTTGTTGACTTTTGGCTGA
>DYIS01000200.1 GCA_020723545.1 Ktedonobacter racemifer | reverse complement strand
GACCGCTACGGCAGGCGTGGGTGCTACGCCCACCCGCACCCCCACGGCGACCGGCAGCGCCACCCCATCGGCCGTCCGTCCTTTGCCCGACACCTGGGAAGGCGTCCACGTCTTCAACGATCAGTTGTGGCTTTACGGTAACCAGGCCTGGGTTGATTTCTCTGCCGCGCATTACGACGGCACGCAAAAGATGACCCGCTCCGACGCCGACGCCCTGCGCGCCGCCAACAACGGCTTCGTCATACTCAACTATCGCCTGGGGATGGGCCTGGGCTACCAGGCGGTTGACAGTTGGGATACCTGCAACTTCACCGGCGAATGGCTGGCCGTCATCGAGGGCGACGAATGGGCGCAGGAGTGGCCCGGCGAGGCCAGCGTGCAGGAAAACTGGTTTTACCACTGGCCCGAGGGCGGCAGCGCCCGCGTGGTCAACTGCGATTGGGGCTGGTATCTGATGAACCCCGCCGACCCCGGCTGGCGCAGTTACTGGGCGGGCGAAGTCCTGCGCCAGCTCGCAGCCAATGACGCCGACGGCCTCTTCGCCGACAGCTTCAGCGTGCCTAATTTCCTGGGTTACGACCACTACGATCCCAACTTGCCCGAGGTGGACGCCGCCTTCGAGTCCGATTGGACTGCCCGTCTGGAAGACTTCATGACCTTCGCCCAATCCGGCGCGCTGGCGCCTTACCACTTCATCCCCAACGCCGGAATGCTGGTCACCTCCCGCGAGGTCACCGACTACTCGATTGCCGACGGCGTGATGGTGGAGGGCTTTGGCGAATGGGGTTGGGGTTGGTATTTCGACCTGCCCGATTGGCAGTTCCAGATGGACAATATCCTGGCGCTGATCAACCAGGGCAAAGCCGTCATCGCCCAGCAAACCGTGGACGACACCGACGTGAACGACCGCATGTTCCTGTTGGCAAACTACCTGCTTGTCAAAGGGCATTACACCTACATCAACCTGGATATCAGCATGGAACCGGAGTGGTTCCCCGAATACGAGATACCCATCGGCCACCCGACGGGGAGCGCCCCTGGAACCGTGGAGGCTCTCTGGCATTCGAGTTGGGGAGTCTACGCCCGGACGTACAGCAACGGCCTGGTATTGGTCAACCCCACCGCCGAGGCGCAAATCGTCTCGCTGGGTGCAACCTACTACCTGGCGGCCCCCTCCGGCGGCGGCGTCATCCCCGAAGATGGCGTCACCCCTGCCGGCTGGAGCGTCGCCTACAGCCCCGTCACGCAGATCACCCTGTCTCCCAACCAGGCGGCTGTGCTGCTCGTTGCCGCGCCATGACAGGCAATTGCTCTGCGACAATTTTGCGACAATTTTGCGACAGGTTGGTGACATTTATTGGGTATTCTATATTTGGGTAGAGAGTGTCTGTAACAACCGGCGTTGATCCAGAATCATCCAGGCTAGGCCACACACTGGCGAAGAACTGATCGCCGACGACGCTATGGATCTTCACCCCAAACTGCTCCAGCCGCTGCATCGCCAGATCATCAGGGTTATGGCGCGCGCAATGGAGACGCGTAAAAACCGAGGAGAGCGCCATGAGAACTATTACCAGTTTCATGTACAAATTGCAGCCTTACGAACGCGGCATCCAGGAGACTTTCGGGAAATATACAGGGTTTATCCACCCCGGCCTGGGTTTCCAGTTTCCGTCGGTTCAGATCATCCGGGTGCGCGACATTCGCGAGCATACCATGAATATCCCGCCCCAGTCGGTGATCACTGAGGACAACGTCGAAATCCACGTGGACGGCGTGATGTGGGTGCGCCCGGGTGCAGATGAAGATTCCATCAAGCGCACGTTCTACAACATTGACGATTGGAGGCAGGCCATCATCCAGCTCACCATTACCAACCTTCGCCAGGAATTCGGCAACCTGACTCTGGACGAGAGCCTGGTGGCCCGCGAGAAGATCGGAACAAACCTCCAGTCGGTGCTGAATGTCTACGGCAGAGATTGGGGACTGCAGGTCAGCAAGGTCGAGATCATGCTGATTGATCCGCCGGACGACATCAAAAAAGCCATGCACAAGCAGAAGACGGCCGAGCAGGAGCGGAGGGCGATGCGCCTGCTGGCTACGGGTGAGTTCGAGGCCGCCGAGCAGCAGAAGCTGGCAATTATCCAGCGCGCCGAGGGCGAGCGCGAGGCGGCCATCAAGGTGGCCGAGGGCAAGGCCGAAGCGATCCGGCTGGTCAACGAGGCTGCCGAGCATTTCTTCAAGGGCAACGCCCAGGCATTCAAGCAAATGGAGATGACGGAAAACTCGCTGCGGAACAATGCCAAGATCGTGATCACCGAGAAAGGTATCAGCCCGACGCTTCTGCTGGGCAGCCTGCCGGTTTCGGTTTCAACGGATGTGCAGCAGGAGCATTGAGATGATCAATTCTGTGCATGAAACCTCCCTGCCTTACCCCTACCTGGCCGCCACCGCCACCGATGCGGACGACGGCGCCTCCGAGTTTTCGGCGGTGTTTGCGGTGCATCTGATCTACCTGCCGCTGGTTGTGCGCTGAACCCATCGCCCCGAACAACTTTCTTCGTATAAAGCAAGGAAAATTCCCCATGAAAAAGAGCATCCTTCTCTCACTCCCCCTCCTCTTCGGGCTGGCGCTGGCCCTCGCCTGGTTGTCGGCCGCCCACCCCAAACCGGCGCGCGCCGATCCGGGCAATCTGTTCGTCACACCTGGCGGCGGGGGCGATTGCTCACAAGCCAGTCCCTGCGGCCTGCCCGCCGCCCTGAGCGCGGCGGGCGACGGCGACGCCATCTACCTGGCCGCAGGAACCTACACCGGCGCAGGACAGGCCGTCATCACCCTCGCCCACAGCGTCTCTATCTACGGCGGCTGGGACGGCGCACCCGCTGGCGCGCCGGCGCGCAGCCCCGAAGCCTACCCATCCACGGTGGATGGACAAGGGCAGCGGCGGGGTATTTTCATCGCCGGGCCTGTCACGGTCACGCTGGAAGGGCTCACTATTGCCAATGGAAAGATCATCTCCACCACCGCGACGGGGTGGGATGGGGCCGGCCTCTATGCCCGGGATACATACCTCACGCTGCGTCACATGAACTTCTACAGCAACGTGGTGGATGTGTATGACGCTGCCGATTCCATAGCTTACGGCGGCGGGGCGAGGGTGGAGGGCGGAACACTGCAGATAGATACTTCTACGTTCCGGGCTAATAGTGTCTGGGCAAGACAAAGTTGTTATGGCGGTGGATTATCCATCTTCGACACGCTCACGGCCAGCGTAGAAAATAGCCTCTTCCAGGACAACGACGCCTGGCATGCCAGCGGGCTGAATTTCTGGGGTTACGACAGGCCGCCCCTCGCCATTCGCGGCAGCCGCTTCGTGGACAACGGCTGGGGGAACAGCCCCGGCGACGCTGCCGGCGGCTACTCCGGGGCAATGCAGATCAGCAACGCCCAGGCGCGGCTGGAAGATAACCGCATCGAGCATAACTCTTTCGTTAACGGATGGGGGGCGATCAGTGTCTTCCATTCCAACCTGCTCCTGTCCCGCAACGTCATCTCTGGCAATGTGGCGCACAGTGACGCATCAGGTCTCTATCTGGATAATCTCTCCGCGCCTTTCACCCTGACTAATAACCTGATCGTGGACAATCAATCCACGTATGGTTGGAGGGAGAGCGCCTGCGTGCAGATCAGAGACAGCGCTGGGCAGATGCTGCACAACACCATCGCCCGGAACGCCAACACCTACGGAATCATGGTCGAGGACGGCGCTTCCGTCGCCTTGACCAACACAATTCTGGTCAGCCACACGGTAGGCATCACGGTGGCGGCCGGCAGCGCGGCCTCGCTGGAAGCCACGCTTTGGGGTAATAGCGCCTGGGCCAACGCTACCGACTGGGGCGGCGCTGGAGACATCGTCACCGGCGCAATCAATCTGTGGCAGGCTCCGGGCTTCCTAAACCCGACGGGAGGCGATTACCACCTGACCCCAGGCTCGGCGGCCATAGACGCCGGGGTGGACGCTGGCGTGAGCGACGACTTCGAGGGCGACCCGCGCCCATTGGACGGCAGTTACGACATTGGCGCGGACGAATGGGCTTTCATCTGGCGCGTTTACCTGCCGCTGGTGATGCGCTGAACCCGCTTCATCATCCAGCCCTCTCCCTTTGGGAGAGGGACACCCCCCCTCACTCCCCCCGAAGCGGTGGGAGCCGGAGGAAAATCGAAATAAAGGAGACAAAGCATGAATGCCAAACAAAAAACCTCTATCCGCCGGATGTTCTCTATCCGCCGGATGTTCTCTATCCGCCGGATGTTCTCTATCCGCAACATCTTCAAACTCTCGCTCATCTTCATCTCCATCCTGGCGCTGATCGCCGTCCGGCCGGCGCGCGCCGACACCGTGTACACTGTAATCAATACTGATGACAGCGGTGTTGGCTCGCTGCGTTGGGCAATCGTAGCCGCCAACGACAGCCCTGGCGCGGATACCATCACTTTCAACATTACCTCTGGCTGCGCAATTGACACTGGAATATGCACCCTCTGGCCTGGTAGCCCCTTGCCCGAACTCACTGACGACGGCACGACGATTGACGGCTACACCCAAAGTGGCGCCGCCGCCGCTACCGCAGATACCGGCGCTGTCATCCTCATCCAGATATCCGGCAGTATGGCAGGCGCTGCGAACGGCTTGACAATCTCCTCCGCCAATAACGTCATTCGCGGGCTGGCCATCAACGGATTTGAACGGGACGGCATCACTATCGGCTTTTCCGAAGCGACTGGCAACGTCATCTCCGGCAACTACATCGGGACGGACGCCGGCGGAACGGCAGACCTGGGCAACGACTGGAGCGGCGTTTGCATCTACAATGGCGCACAGCAGAACATCATCGGCGGCAGCACGCCCGGCGAGCGCAACATCATCTCCGGCAACACCGTCATCGGTGTCGAAATATACTCGGTGGGCACGAACAATAATACTGTCTCCGGCAACTACATCGGGACGAACGCCAACGGAACGGCTGACCTGGGCAACGACTCGGGCGGCGTTTACATCCACACTGGCGCACAGCAGAACATCATCGGCGGCAGCAC
>DYIS01000199.1 GCA_020723545.1 Ktedonobacter racemifer | reverse complement strand
CCAGGAGGGTGTTTTGCAAAGCCTGATCCGTCACCTGGCCCAGGCAGCGCCAGACATGGATAAAGAAAAGGCCCACCACTGAGACAAAGACGCCCAGTCCGATGAGGCCCATCTCCTCGGCGATCAGAAGATACACGTTGGAGACCCCACGATACACATCAACAGAGGGGGCCTCGCCGAAGCCAATGCCAAATAAAGGATACCTGGAGATCAGCGTCAGCGCATCCCGATACTCCCCAAGGCGCATGGCCGCTGCCCGATCCTCGAACTTGACCCCGGAGACGAGATGGCCAACGAAGACGTCCGCCTGGGGCAGGAAGAGCAGCATTGCCGCAAAGATCAGGAGAAGCACCCATAGTCGCCGGTACTTCACGGTGGCGATGAACAAGAGAGCCGCGGCCAGCCCTACCCAGGAGCCACGAGAGTAGGTGAGGAGCAGGCAGATCACCATGGCCGCCCCCATGGGAACCAGGAGCCAACGGTTAACGGCCGGCTTTGGGGACAAGAACTGGCTCGTGGCCAGGGTGGTCACCAATACCAGCAAACCGCCCAAGACGTTGGGGTCGATGGAGGTGGAGATGGCCCGCATGGGCAGGTTCGGGTCGTCGTTGATGAATCTCAATACTGAAGCGCTGGGATAATTAAAAACGCGCAGGCTGGATAGCAAGGCGATGGCCGTGGTACGAGGAAGGAAATAAAGGACGATGCCGATGGTCGCCGCCGCGAAGCCACCGAGTATGGTCAAGCGGATAACACGCTCCAACTGCACCCGGTTCTTTACATTGTTCACCACACCGAAGTACATGGAAACGGCCATCACGATCTCGGCGAAGTGGCGCACCGTCTCCTGGGAAAACGAATAAGCGGAACCCAGTACAAAAGACACAAAGGCGAGCCCCAGGAAGACGATGAGCGGGACGTCCAAGGGGGTGCTGGCCAGCTTCTCCTCCGGATCCGCCAGCAGGCGCAGAAGCCAGACCCCAAAGAAGAGCAGCATGGTCAGGTCCAGGAAAGTGGGGGTGAAGCCGAGCTTCACCGGCAGCGCGGCGAAGGGTAGTAGACAGGCAACACCCACGAAGCCGAAGAGGCCCCACTGGGCGCTGGTGAGTGCCAGCAGGCCCCCCAATAGTGCGAACAGGGCGGCGAAAGCGAGCCAGGGGGAGGTGGAAGCCACCAGGACACCCAGGCCCAGGCCCAGGGCAATCGCTGAAGCGATCGAGACCGCCACGGCGATCTTGTGGTTGGAGAGTACATTCAAGGTCATGGCACTCCTGGATCGGTCTGGCCCACGATCGCTTCGTAGGCCTCCACCGACAGTCGGGCGATGTTGTCCCAGGCGAAGGCTTTGGCCAGGTGGCTGGCGCCCGAACTGAGCCTGGTAGACAGATTAGCCGGGCCGACCAATGCCTCCACTGCCTCGGCGATCTGGCCGGGGGAGCCTGGCGGCACCAGAAGGGCATTCTCTCCATGAACGAGTTCGGGGAGACCGCCCGGACAAGGACGCCAGGGTCCTGGAGGCGTCGTGGTGATGACCGGCAGGCCGTGAGCCAGGGCCGCCATCAGGCTCCCTCGCCTGAAAGATGCGCCGTCCCGATAAGGCAACACGCACAGGTCCGAGGCTAACAGGTTAGCCGTGACCTCCTCTGGGGAGGTGTATCCCGTCCAACACACGTAGTCCCCCAAACCCAACGCCTCTATGAGACCCTTTATCTTCCGTAAATAGGCTACGTCGGTCGGATCGCTGTCCCCAACCTGCCCGCCCACCATGATTAACCTGACCGCCTGGCCCTTCTGGTGCAAGATCGCCATAGCCTTAACCAGGTCCTCGCCGCCTTTGCTCGAGTTCAGGAAGCCAAAGTATGAGATCAGCGTCTCATTCTCGGTCACCGCCAGTTTCTCCCGCCAGGCGGCGCGGTCGTAGCCGGGTGGAGGTGAGGGCCTGATGTTGCTGCCGATGGGGATCAGCCTGACCGGATGTCGTGTATGATACTCTGCCGCTTTAACATAGTCACCCTGGTTGGTCACGATGGCCAGGTCGGCGCATCGGGCCAGCTCCCGGTTCACCCACTCCCTCATGAGGCCCGCCCCCTTGAAGAGAAAAGGCACCCGGAGATCGTGAAAAGTAACCGCCACTTTAAACGGGGCGCGCTTGAAAGAAAGCCACCGGGGCAGGAAATTGATTGCCGGGTGCATGCCGTAGGCGGCGGTCTGATACTGGATATGCATCACCTGCGGCGCCCACTCCCGCGCCAACCGATAGATCAACACCCAGCTTCGCCAGTCCCAGGCCGAGACCCGCGCGTAGACCAGTGGCTCGATCCTGGCGACCTCTATAGGCTGGCTACCCTCAGCCCGGCCGGAGGTTACAACGGCAACCTGGACGCCTTGTTCCATCAGGGTCCGGCTCAATTCCCTGGTGTAGTCGCCCATCCCGCCCTGCATGGGCGGATACTCGCCGGTGACGAAGCAGACCCTCATGCTCATGGTGTCTTCAACCCTGAACGCAATACGGCCAAATAGGCGCCCATGCGCTCTCGCCGCAGCCGGCGTTTGTGGCCCAGGAGCCATTTTACCGATTCCACCAGAAGCTGGATCACAAAGGTGCAGAGAAGGAAGGCTCGCAACGCCTCACCCTGCCAATGGCCGAAGTGCTTATGGAAATAGTACACCTTGCTGGAATTGAAGTAGATATGCCGGGAGGCTACGGCCTGCTCGCTGCTCTTGCCTTCGTGGTGGATCACCTGAGCCGTGGGGAGATACGCTACCTTCCACCCTTTTCGTTTGATCCGATAGCACCAGTCCATCTCTTCCGAGTACATGAAGAAGTGCTCATCCAATGAGCCAACCTCTTCCACCACCTGCCGTTTGACCATCAGGCAAGCGCCGACCAGCCAGTCTACTTCCTGGGGCAGGTCCTCGGGCACGTCTCGGACGTAATAACGGCTCAGGAGGTGGCCCTGCGAGCACCAGGGCTGGAGGATGGTGCTCTCTACAAAGGCCATGGCCAGGGTGGGAAATCGGCGTCGGGAGGGCTGCACAGAGCCATCGGCATTGAGCAGTTGAGGGCCCAGAACTCCCACCTCAGGATGGGCCTCCATGTAGTCAACCATTCTCGCCAAAGCATCTCCCCGGACCTCGGTGTCGGAGTTAAGCAAAAGGATGAATCGTCCCTGGCTCTTGGCGATGGCCTGGTTGTTAGCCCGGGCAAAGCCAGCGTTGGTGGGGTTGGCGATCAGTTGTACCTGCGGATGGCTTTCCCTCACCAGTTGAACACTGCCGTCAGTAGAGGCGTTATCGACTACGATGATCTCGATAGTCAGAGATCGACAAGCGGTGGACGCCCCGGGCTCTTCGACCTTTCGGGAGAGGCTGGCGTAGATGGATCGTAGGCATCTGTCCAGCAGAGGGGCCACGTTCCAACTGACGATGGCTACGGAGAGATCGACCATTCTCAGGGCCTTAGACCCGCCGCTCGATGACGTAGTCGGCCAGCTCCACCAGGGTGTGGCGATATCCAGTGTCGGGCAAGGCTAGGGCGGCCTCCTTGGCCCTGGAAATGAATTCCCTGGCACTATTATAGGATAGCTCAATGGCCCTGGAGCCGGTTATGCATTGGACGGCGGCCTGCAGGGCATCATCCCGGCCTTTCCCATCAGTACTGTTCGCCAGGTAGTGCGACACGGGGTTGTCCCCTGGGTAGGCCAGAAGATAGTGAATGGTCGGCAGGGTGATGGTGCCCTGGCGTAGATCACTCCCCACGGGCTTGCCCAGTTCCCCTTCCGTCCCAGTGAAATCCAGTATGTCATCGACGATTTGAAAGGCCATACCAAAATGCAAGCCGTAATCGTGCAAGGCCTGGCAGTGTGACGGGGTTGCCCCGGTCAGGACCGCGCCAGACTTGCTGGAGGAGGCGAAAAGGGAGGCGGTCTTGCTGAATATCCGCTCCAGGTATTCGGAAATCGTCGGTTGGCCATTTCCAATGCTGAAGGCCTGCCTCAGTTCACCGCGGCAGATCACGCCCAGGGTCTGGGCGAATAGAAAGGCCACCTCAGTGGATTCCGACTCTGCAGCCAGCTCGGCGGCCTTGGCGAAGAGATAGTCACCCACCAGGACTACCACCCCGCCGTGCCATCTGGTGTTCATGGTAGGATTGCCGCGTCGCAGGAGGGAATTGTCGATCAGGTCGTCGTGTACCAGGGTAGCCGTATGCAGGGTTTCCACCGCCGCGGCCAGAGGTATCAGGCGGGAGCGGTCGTAGGTGCCAAAGTGGCCGGCCAATAGCACCAGGGCCGGACGGAGCCTTTTGCCGCCGCTTTGGAACAGGTCGGCCAGTATGGCCGCCGGGAGAGGAAATTCCACCTGCGTGATCTGGTGCAGGCGTTGCTCCACGCGTTGCAGGTCCTCAGCAACGGGGCTCAAGATGGTTAACGTCTTCAAATTCGGCCTTTCCTCAGCTATGGTTGAAGTCGAAGAGGAGCTTTGCATTTATGGTGGTTTGTTCGCGCACGATCGCCGGGCTTAAGTTGCGCAGCCTGGCCACCTGGTCGGCCACGCAACGCACATAGGCCGGTTCGTTGCGCTGGCCCCGGTGGGGCTCCGGGGCCAGGAATGGACAATCGGTCTCTAACAGCAGCCTATCCAGGGGGATCATCTGCGCCAAGTCTCGAGTCGCCCGGGCATTGGCGAAGGTCACCGGGCCAGCCAGCGAGGTGAAAAACCCCATTTCCACCACTCGCTGGGCCATGGCCAGGTCCCCGGAGAAACAGTGCAGGACCCCTACGGGTTTGGCCGGGCCTGACGTTTTAGCCTGCGGCTGGGACAGCCACTCGGCCAATATAGACATAACATCTGAATGGGCGGCGCGGTCGTGGATGATCACCGGCAGCCCCATCTGGCTTGCCAGTTCCAACTGCTGCCGGAAAGCCGCGAGCTGGGCTTTGCGGGGAGAGAGGTTCCGGTAAAAGTCCAGGCCGATCTCTCCCACCGCCACCACCCTGGGATGGCGGCACAGCTCTCGTAGGCTGGCGATGGCAGCACGGTCCATGGACTTGGCCTCGTGAGGGTGCACCCCCACTGCAGCATGAACGCTCGCAAACCTTTCGGCGATGCCGATGGCTTTTCGGCTGGTGGGCAAGTCTACCCCCACGGTGACTATGCCCTGGATACCAGCCTGGCCGGCTCTCTCGATCACCCTCTCCAGGCCATATACGTACTCATCTGAATCCAGG
>DYIS01000198.1 GCA_020723545.1 Ktedonobacter racemifer | reverse complement strand
GGTGGCAGGCCCCGTGGTCCGAGACGGCGAAGGCCAGGCCCATCCCTTTTAGCACCCGTGGGTCGTAGCCAGCGGGTTCCAGCCCTTTGACGTGGATGGCCAGCTCCTCCAGGCCCAATTCCCGGCTGGCCGCGAGGACGCCTCGACTGAATAGCTCGCCGATCCCTTCCCGCTTGGCGATCAGGCGTAGCAACTCGGCGATACCATCAACATCTCCGTAATCCAGCTTCAGGTCCAGCGCCCCGCGGCGCGAGGCCTCGATGGCGAAGCTGGCCACATTGCCGGCGGTGATGGTGTCAAACCCCAGCCGGTCGCAGATGTCGTTGAGGTAGAGGATCTCCCCCAAGTCATCCACAGCACACAGTCCGCCGAAGGCGAAGATGGTCTCGTACTCAGGCCCCTCTACAGTCAAGCCGGCATGGCGGCCATTGGGCACGGTGGTGACCTTGCCGCAAGCGAAGAAGCAGCGGTAGCAGGCCTTGGGACGTGGTTTGAAGCGCTCCACCAGCGTGGTGGCGCTGATCTCCTCCCAATGGGGGATAGTGCCCGCCAACCAGTAATAGCTTGGGAAGGAGCCCACTTTATTGGCGGTAGCCACAATCATGGGTGTGCCCAGGTGGCGATAATTCTGGGCACCTGTGTCCTTGTTCCCCCGCTCTCGTAGTTCGCGATCGTAGGCCGTGATGGCCTCTGCATCGTAGAGAGGACACTCCGCGTTGCCGTGGAATACGATCCCCTTGACCCGCTTGGCCCCCATCACCGCCCCCATACCGGTGCGGCCAGCATGTCGGCCCCGGTCGTTGCCTACCAAGGCGAAAGGAACCTGGTTTTCGCCGGCGGGGCCGATGGCGATAGCCTTCGCCCCGCGCACGCCCGTGGCTGCCTCCAGCGCCTCCTCAGTCTGATAGGTATCCATACCCCAGAAAGGCGTGGCATCGTTGAAGGTGATCCCCCTGTCGGTGATCACGAGATAGACTGGCTGGTCGGCAGTCCCTTGCAGTAAGATGGCATCGTAGCCGGTAGCCTTGATGCGAGGCGCCACATGCCCGCCGGCATAGGATTCGCCGAAAATGCCGGTCAGAGGTGACTTGGCGAAGAGAGCATAGCGGCTAGCAGGAGATAGAACGGTGCCCGTGGCCGGGCCAATGGCTAGTATGAGGGGATTTTCGGGAGCAAGGGGATCAACGCCCGCGGGAGCGTTTTCCAGAAGAAGGTGAGCGCCCAGCCCTTTCCCACCCAGGTAGCGGGTCAGGACACCGTCGGAGATCGCCTCTACGTTCCAGGTCCGCGTGGGAAGATCCACCCGCAGAAACCGGTTATAGAAGCCGTACATCCTTGTCTCCATATCTTCGACTTCGAAGATGTAGGCCCATTAGCTGGCTATATATTATACAGAGGTATTCCCCGGTGTCAAGTTGTGGATGGTGCGGGGGCCAGGGCCGAAAACGGCTCCTCTCCTGGAGGATGGAAGGTGGAAAATGGAAGATGAAACCAGCTCGTGATGAGGCCTGTAGCCTTTCTTGACAGGGTGGTTGTGGTGGGGTAAGATAGCGCTGGACTAAAAGAGGATCAACCAGGTGTCGGACGTGATCATCGGGGCTGACCTGGGGGGAACCAAGATCCGGTCAGCCCTTTTCGATGTTCGGGGCCATCTCTTGGCCCGCAAGAGCCTCCCCACCCTGGCCTCCCGGGGCCCGGACGTGGTCCTGGGGCGCATCGTAGCCTGCCTGCGCGAGATGGTGGCCGCGGCACAGGGCCAGGCCATCCTGGGCATCGGCCTGGGAGCGCCGGGCCCCCTTAACCCCTGGACCGGGGTGATCTCCACCCCTCCCAACCTGCCCGGCTGGCACGACGTGCCGCTCCGAGATCTCCTGGCCCAGGAGTTCCACCTCCCCGTCTACGTGGGCAACGACGCCAACCTGGCGGCGCTGGGGGAGCACCGCTTCGGGGTGGGCAAAGGGGTGGACGATCTTATCTACATCACCATCAGCACCGGCATAGGCGGCGGGATCATCTCCGGCGGCAGGCTGTTCCTGGGCGCCGACGGCGCGGCCGGAGAGGTGGGGCACCAGACCATTGACATAAATGGCCGCCGGGACCGCTGCGGCAACGTTGGGTGCCTGGAGGTCCTGGCGGCGGGGCCGGCCATCGCCCGCCAGGCCAACGAGGCCATAGCCAGGGGAGAAGCCACCGCCATCGCCACCCTGGCTCAGGCCGAGAACAGGCCCATCTCCGCCGAGCACGTGCACCGCGCCGCCCGGCAGGGCGACCGCTTAGCCCGGCAGATCCTGGCGCACGCCGGGGAGAACATCGGCGTGGGGGTGGTGAACCTCTTGCACCTCTTCAACCCCCGCCTGGTCATCATCGGGGGCGGCGTGGCCAACGCTGGCGAATTGCTCCTGGAGCCCATCCGCCGTACAGTCCAGGAGAGGGCCATGGAGGTCTTCCGCCGGAACGTCCGCATCGTGCCGGCGGCCCTGGGTGATGACGCGGGGCTATACGGCGCGGTGGCCCTGGTGCTATCCGAATTGGGGCGGTGATCCCCTTCAAGGCTGAAGGCGCGGTTTAGCCACTAAGCCACGAAGGATGTAGATGGTGGCAGATGGCAGATGGCCAATGGTAGCTGTAATTTGCTATCAGCTATCTGCTATTAGTCATCTTTGCGTCTTCGTGGTAGGGTTCTTTCCCCTCGTTCTTGAACGTCCTTATCAGAGAATCCCAGACGTGTCGCAAGGCCAGCCGCATCAGCACCGGCCGGGTCTTCGACCAGGCAATGGCCGCGTCCAGTTGCGCCACCTGGTCCAGCGGCTTTGGGCTATATTGAGCCTGCGAATACATACGGCTGATGGCCGCCACGCCCTCCTGGCCTTTGGCCCGGGCCTGGGGGGTGAGGCGGCCTCGCCAGGGAAGAGGCTTCTCCGGCGCCTGGGCGATCCTTTGCTGAAGGCACCGGGAATACTCCAGCACGGTTTGGGCCGGCATCTTGCCCTCCCCCGCCCAGGCTCCATAGCGACACAGGCGCTGGTAGGCAAGGCTCACCCAGGTAGCCCGGGTTAGCCTTCTCTCCACCAGGGGCCACAAGGTCCAGGCCAGGAGTCCCAGGATCAGCCCCAGCGCCAGCACCCCGCGGAAACCCACCTGTCCGGCCCACTGGAAGCCCAGGCCCAGCCAGGATTTTCGACCCCCTGGCCCGGCCTCGGGCTCTTCTGGAGGGGCGAAAGGCTCTTCCATGGTTTCGTAGGCGGAGCCCTCGAACCTTGGGATCAGCGCCCGAGAAGGCGTGGGCTCGAACTCGATCCAGCCGTAAGGCGGGAAATAGACCTCGGTCCAGACGTGGGCGTCCCTTTCGGCCACCACATAGTGCCTGGCGCCGAAGTCGTAGGCCCCCGGCAGATAACCGGTGGCGAGCCGGGCCGGGACCCCTACGCTGCGCAATAGGACCGCCATCACCGTCCCGAAGTAGTCGCAATAGCCCTTTTGGATGAAGAGGAAATAGTCCACCGCATCGAAATCCCCGGCGGGGAGCTTGATGTTCTGGTCGTAGGGGAGCTGGCGCAGATAGCTCTGCACCGCCACTGCCTTATCGTAGGGATTGGTCGCGCCGGCGGTGATCTGGCGGGCCAGATCCTCCACCCGTTTGGGCAGGCTGGCCGGCAATTGCAGGTAGTGTTTGGCTACCCAGGAGGGATAATTGGTGGAGGCCTTCCGCAAGTCCTTGACGCCGGCCTTGGGCAGGTTGGAGACCACTGTGTAGTGCGCGGCGGCCAGAGGGGGCCGCTTCATGTAAAGGGCCGAATAGTCCTCGCTCCCCAGGGCTATCAGCCGATAGGGCTGCCCCAACTGCATGGGTTGGTTGGCGGCGAAGATCACGTCGGCCCGGGGCTGCACTATCTCCACCGTCTGGGACAGCAAGGTGCCGGGGACCACCGAGGCCGGCACCGCCTGGTCTGGCGTGCGGTCCAAAGAGGTCTTCTCGCTGTTAGCCCAACCCCGGCCGGTGTAATAGTCGTAGGTGACCCCCCGCCAGTAGTGGGAAGGCACCTCCATATCCTCTCCCAGTCCGCGCATCTCGGCTAAGGTCGGGATGACCTCGTCGGTGGTGACGTACATGAAAACCTGGCTGGAGGGCCCGCGTTCGAACGAGCCGCCCAGCACAAGGGCCCCCTTGGATCCGGTGCCCAGGTCAGGGTTGGGGTTGTTCAGGCCGGAGAAGAGCCGGTTGAAGACCGTCTCCACCTCGCCCCAGGGCCAGCTCGCGTAGTTCCAGAAGGCCGAAGCCACCGGATTGAAGCCAGAGGATGGCTGCAAGAGGCCCACGGTCACCAGCGCCACGATGAGCCAGGCGCTGTTCAGGGCCATGTCCATGGGCAGCTCGGTGGAGTAGTCCACCGCCGCCTTGTCCCAGGCCCGTTCCATGGCCTTGCTGTTGAGCCAGAGCATGAAGAGGTAGGCACAGCCCAGGTAGAGCACCAGGTAACCCATTCCCTTGTTGGACAGGAAGACATTGGTCGCCAACACCACGCCCGGCGGCAAGAGCGCAACCAGAGGGCTGCGGTAGCGGTAGGTACACCACGCCGAATAGAAGCCCAGGGCCCAGGCGATGGCCGCTATGAGCAACAGGAACATCAGGTTGTCGCTGGAGGTGCGGCCGCTCAACCCGGCGTCGATCCAGTACCATAGGCGGTCGGCGATCATCTCCCCCTGCCGCCAGCTCTGCCAGACCAATGGCTCCAGCGGGTTAATACCCGCGGGCCTCCCTCGAATTATCTGCTGGACCCAGCCCCAGAAAGGCCCCAGCCGGCCCGGCAGGCGGGAAAAGGGGAGTAACACCTGGCCAACGATCAGGAAAGCCGCCGCTGCCCCGAACAAGAGGCCCAGGGGAACCGCCACGTAGCGCGGCAGAGCAGACTTGGCCAACAAGAGGCCGAAGAGGACCGATAGTAGAACGATGCCCACCAGCACCTCGGTCCCCTCCACCCAGCCGGCCTCGTCCAAGGACAACACCGGCAGCAGGACCAGCACGCATAGTAAGAAGAGGGTGAACCATCCCTCTTCGGTGTGAAATATCTTAACCAGGTATCCCATGGTCAGCCTCTGTGCTAGTCAGGCTTCACCTCAAAACTTGACAAAGACTTTCCTGAAAAAAGCCTCCCCTCACCGCCGAGAACGGTAGAATAGGGGACTGGTTACGATATGACAAGCATGTACGGTAGGCTTTGCCCCGATACTTTGATTCTGTGTAATGTATCGGGGCTTTG
>DYIS01000197.1 GCA_020723545.1 Ktedonobacter racemifer | reverse complement strand
AAAACGCAGTTGCGCTAGTCCTTCAGTCTCCGCGCTGACTTTGCAAAAGCCCTGATTTGTCAAGCCAAAGTATTGACATTTGATTTGGACGTGTTAGAATATATCGGAAGTGTCCTACTGGTGCCACCGCAGGCGACCAGCAGGGCGTGACCTCAGTGAGGCGGTCCACCGAGTCCCCGGCAACACTTCGCGCGGTCCTCTTGGCTATCTGGCACTGGTTGGCGATTTGGCACGGGAAGGAGGTGAACTCAAATGACGGAAAGCATGCCCGGCGAGATCACAGATCAGGATAAGCTTCTGGCCGCCCTCTCTTACCCCATCGCTTTCATCGTGTCCCTGATCATCCTCTTGACCGAGGGTAAGAACCGCCCCTTCCAAAAATACCACGCCGTCCAGTCCTTGATCTTCGACATCGTTCTTTGGGTGGTGATCATCGTCCTCTCCTGCGTCATCACCCCACTTTTGGGAGCGGTCACGTTGGGAATCGGCGCCCTCTGTGGCTTCTGCCCGTTCTTGCTCTGGCTTATCACGCTGTACTACGCGTACCTGGCCTACCAGGGCCAGTATTTCACCATTCCGGTTATCACCGATTTCATGAAGAGCCAGAAATGGGTGTAGTCCGGACTGGGCCGTTATTTCCATGGTCTCGCCAATAAGCGAGGATTCGACATCCTCGCTTATTTTTTGGCTGCGGAGGGCGTTGCCTGGCACCAGGGCAGCGCCCGACGGCACCCTGGAGCGCACATGGGGCAGTTGGAGATCCAGGTGGCGGTGGCCAAGGTTCACCGATACGCCTCCAGCGAAAGCGGTGACACGCTGGAGATGATCGAGCGGCCCCACGGAGGCCTGTCGTTCGTGCTGGCCGACGGTCAAGGACACGGCAGGCCGGCCAAAGCCATCTCCAACCTGGTGGCCAAAAAGGCGGTGGGGTTATTGGCCGACGGCGTGCGCGATGGAGCTGCCGCCCGAGGCACCCACGACTTCCTGTACGCCTACCGCCAGGGCAAGGTGTCGGCCACTTTGAATATTGCCTCGGTGGATCTGGCCTCCCGGAGCATCGTGCTCTCGCGCAATAGCCATTGCCCGGTGATTCTCTCCAGCACCGCCGGAGTTCGTTGCCTGGATGAGGAATCCCAGCCCATTGGCGTATACCCTGGGACAAAACCCGTTATCACCGAGGTGCCCATCGTACCGGACACCCACGTGATCGTATTCACCGATGGCATCTTAGAGGCCGGGGCCCGTTTCGGCATAAGGTTCGATGTCACCAACCTGGTGAGATCCCTGTTGGCAAACAGCCAGTTGGACACACAAGGCCTGGCGGAGGCGATCCTGGCCGCCGCCATCGCTCGCGACCAGGGGCGCCCTAGCGACGACATGAGCGTCTTAGTCCTGCGAGTGGCTCCGACGGAGGAGAAAGGCGAGGTCCGGCGCCTGCTGGTCAGCTTTCCGCTGGGGGAGACCAGAGACGGGCGGTGAGCAAATGAGAATAGCCATCGTTGGCGTCTGCGCCTCCGGAAAATCGGCCCTGGCGAACCGGCTCACGGCTTGTGGCTACGAGGCCCACGTCTGCGCTCAGGAGCATTCTTTTGCTCCTGCCATGTGGCGCATGACCGAACCCGACGTTCTGGTTTACCTCGACGCGTCGCCCGTGACAATTCGGAGGAGAAAAGGGGTTGACTGGGGAGATGACCAACTCGCCGAACAACGGGCCCGATTGGCCGATGCTCGGGCTCACTGCCATCTATACCTGAACACCGAGGGGCTTACCGAAGAGAAGGTTTTCCGCCGGGCGAGGCGATTTTTGGATAAACTACGGGGGTAAGGGGAATGTCCCCCTTTACCATGGAGCCTGGCAATGGCTATTGGCATGGCTGATGGCCAATAGCAGCTGCCATCAGCTAATTGTAGACCGTCATTTTGGCTTGTGGAAACTTTCTTTAACGGTAAAGAATCAGGAGTATGCCTTCACGCGGGAAGCAATGAATTCTATCTGCTCTGGGGTTAGCTCCGGATAGATCGGAAGTGACAGGACCTCCTCCGCTGCCTTCTCTGTTGCCGGCAGATCCCCCGGCTGATAGCCCAGGCGTGCGTAAGCCGGCTGCAAATGAAGCGGTAGGGGGTAATGCACGCCCGTGGAGATCCCGTCCTCTTTCAGTCGGGCCTGAATTCTTTCGCGCTCGCGCACCCGAATGACGTACTGGTGGTAAACCGACCGGGCATATTCGGGCTCGCAGGGACACACCACGCCGGTTCCACCCAGCAGTTGCGTATAGAGAAGCGCGTTTCGCCGCCGCTGAGCGTTCCACGCCGGGAGTCTCCGGAGCTTCACCCTGAGCACGGCGGCCTGGATGGTGTCCAGGCGCTTGCCAAAGCCCTCGGCCAGGTGCACGTACTTGGATTCCCGGCCGTGATCTCGCCAGAGCCGCACCTTTTGAGCCACTTGATCGTCGTTGGTGACCACCATTCCCGCATCCCCGTAGGCTCCCAGGTTCTTGGCCGGATAGAAGCTGAAGCACGCCGCCTTGCCAAAAGTCCCCGTTTTCTGGCCCTTATACTCCGCCCCATGGGCCTGAGCGGCGTCCTCGATCACCTGGAGATGGTGTCTCTCTGCCAGGTCGAGCAAAGGGTCCATGTCCGCCGGCTGCCCATACAGGTGGACGGGCAAAAGCGCTTTGGTGCGAGAGGTTATAGCTCGCTCAACCTTTGTCACGTCTATATTGTAGGTCCGGGGATCGATATCCACAAACACCGGTTTGGCGCCACACTGGGTCACCGCCCCTCCGGTGGCAATAAAGGTGTGGGAGACGGTTATGACCTCGTCACCAGGGCCAACGCCCACGGCCAGCAAAGCCAGGTGCAGGGCGTCGGTGCCCGAACCCACGCCCACCGCGTGTTTGGCGCCTATGTACTGGGCAAATTCCTGCTCAAAGAGCCTCACATCCTCGCCCATAATGAAGCTGGAGCTGTCGATGACCCTCTGGATCGCTTCGTCCACCTCTTCCTTTATCGTCTTGTACTGCGCCTTTAGATCTACCAGGGGTATAGTCATTCCAACGCTCCTTGCTGATCAAAATGGCTGATAGCTTTTGGCTGCTATCTGCCATTAGCCCTCCTTAGGCACCGCCACTGCCATGCTGCCGTGACGCAGCGAATGTTGCGCTGCCTCCAGCACCTTGACCACCCTTAGCCCGGCCAGGCCATCGGATCGGCACCTGGCGCCGTTAGCAATGCAATCTATGAAGTGCACGCACTCATCGCGGAGTGGCTCGGTGGCAGGGATCTTAGGGATGTGCACGTCCCCAGCCCGCAGGAGCAACTGGAATTCGCCAAAGGACTCGAAAGCGGGCGCATCTCTGGGAATGCCATTCCTGGTTACGCCTTTGTCGTAGATCTGGAGCGGGGCCTCGGAGTTAGTGTCGTCGTAGACCACCATTTTCTTGCTCCCGACTACGGTCATCCGGCGGACCTTGCCCGGGTCCAACCAACTGACGTGAATGTGGGCCCCGGTTCCACCGGGGAAATCCAGGGATAGGAAGACCACGTCCTCGATTTCTTCCTGGAGAAACGAATACCCCTTCGCCGAGGCCGCCACTGGCTCCTGCTGCAAGAGGCTGAGGATGATCGAGATATCGTGAGGGGCCAGGTTCCAAAGCACGTTCACGTCTTGCCGGATCTGGCCCAGGTTCAGGCGACTCGAATAGATGTAATAGATGTCCCCCAGCTCTCCACTCTGCACCATTTCCTTGAGCCTGGCCACCGCCGGGCTATACTCAAACGTATGGCCCACCATGAGGACCCTGTCGTTCTGCCGGGCGATGTGGATCAACTCCCGACACTGGGCTGCCGTCATGGCCAGGGGCTTCTCCACCAGTGTGTGTTTGCCCCGCAGTAGAAATTCCCGGGCCAACTGGAAATGTGAATTGGCCGGGGTGGCGATCACTGCGGCGTTGACCGCCTCATCGTCCAGAAAGGTCCGGTAGTCCTGGGATACCGCCACGTGAGGATAGATGTGTTTTATGTAAGCGAGCCGCTCCTCCCGGAGGTCGCTAACCCCGTAAAGCGGCTTTCCCGGCAGCGAGTCCAGATTGCGAGCCAGATTCGGCCCCCAGTAGCCACTGCCGATAACGCAGACCCTGGTCACTAGAGCATCCCCTCTTCATTAGTAAAGAAATTTCCTGAAGAAAACCCGAAGTCCACCGCCGTCGCCATTATAGCATTAACCGGCCCGCATGTCACAGGGCTTTCTTTACTGGTAAAGAAAGACGCCAAATCTTTGCCCCAAACAAAGCTACCAGGGCAATGACCCAGCTCAATAGCGACAGCAATTTCCCGAAGGTCCGGGCGGCCGTGTCACCAAAGCGGATCTCGACCCGGTGTTCGCCGGCAGGCACCTCCAGGCTGATCAGTCCCTGGGGGCCTTGCGGCTTTATGGCGATCTCCTGGCCGTCCAGGAATCCCCGCCAGCCGGGGAAATAATGGTTATAAAACAAGACCGATGTGCCACGGGGTGCCAAAACCTCTATGGCCTCCGATACTGCCCCGTGGCTAACGGCCATAACCTTGGCTTCCCCGTCCAAAGCCGCTGCCTTCACCAGGGGCCCTTCCTCCAGATACAATGGCACCAGCGGCGAACTGGTCGGTCTCTGGGAAACCCAGATGGTACCGCCCAGAAGCTCTCCGGTATCCAGTTGAAATTGGATCATGTGCTTCAACGAAACGTTGGCCCCGGTGTACTGCGGCGTGCTATAGGGAAAGCCTGTGGCCAGGGCCAGCAGAAGCAACGCTGCCACTCCAGCGTTCATCGCGCCGGGTTCTTTACCAGTAAGAGAACGTGCCAGCGCCCCCGTTGTCAGTGAAACAGCGAATGTCACCACCATGAGAAGACGCCACGGAAATTGCACGAAGACCGCCAGGCGCTGCCCTGCCTGCCAAAGGGGCTGGGCCAGCGAGAGCATAGCCAGGGTGTAAACGAGAGCCGCCGCCACGAAGAACCAGAGGTACGGCCTGAGTTCTTTATTAGTAAAGAACACGCCGGCCGCGCCTAGCCCGAATACCACCGGCACCAGGCCGATCTGGAATGGCATTTGATCGTTGGGACCGATGCCGGCGTAGCCATATCCCCAGAAGGGCGAGAAGAGCTGGAACAGATAGACGAAATGATTTCGATAGCTGTAGAATCCACCCACCAGGTTGGCCGACTGCACGTATCTGGTTTCCACCAGCCCAGGGAGCCAGTAAACAGCGCTGGCGGCCAGGGCCAG
>DYIS01000196.1 GCA_020723545.1 Ktedonobacter racemifer | reverse complement strand
GAGGTGCAGGGAAGAGTCTCCCCCGCTCCCCCGCTCCCCCGCTTCTCTGCTCCCCTGCTCCTCTTCGCCGGCCTGACTGCACTACTGGTGGCCTTGAGCGGGGCAGCTCTGTACGACTTCTACACCGAAGTTCGCTACCCGAAGGAGGACCATCGGCGACTCATCGCCACCATGTCTGCCCTGGGGCGGCCGGAGGACGGGGTCCTCTGCCTGTATCCATGGCAGGTGGGGTACTTGAAAAGCTACTACCGTGGTGTCCTTCCGACCCTGTACTACCCGTCTTTGGGCACTCAAGATCAGTGGCCCAAGGATGCCGCCAGCATGCAGGTAGACCTGGACTCCGCTTTCTTAACTAGTAAAAGAATATGGTTCCCGGCCTACCAGGTGAAAGGGCGGATCCTGGAGGATCAGATAGAGGAATACCTGGCCCGCCAGGGCTTTCCGGCGCTTAACCAGTGGTACGACAACACTAAACTGCTCCTGTTCACCGCCGGGCCTCCCCTGGTGGAGCGGCCGGCCCAGGTGAACTTCGGGGATCTGGTGCTGCTGTCCAGCTATGGCCTGGACCCGGGGCCGCTGGAGGCCGGTGTGGATGCCGCCAGGGCAGCCCTTACCTGGCACGTGGATGGGCCCCGCTCCTCGGAGGAAGGTCTGGAAAGCCTTACGGTGAGCCTGCGGCTGGTGGACCAGGCCGGGCAGGTTTGGGCTCAGCGGGATAGCGTGCCAATGGGTGGCCTGTTCCCATTCAACAAATGGCCTCCTGGTAGCACCGGCCAGGACCGCCACGGGCTCCTGGTGCCGGCGGGAACGCCCCCGGGGGATTACCTTCTAGAGTTGAGGCTTTGGAGCCGACGATTTCCCCATGGCGTTGGCATCCAGGGTGGCCCTTCCGAGGGCCGGCCCCCGGAGCTGGCCTACTCCCTGGGCGCGGTGAGGGTGGTCCGCCCGGAGTCCTCGCTGCCCCTCAGCTCCCTGGCCATGGAGAAAATCGTCGGAGCCGATTTCGGCGCCTTCATTCGCCTGTTGGGATATACCGTGGGCACCCGGGAGACCAGCCCGGGCAAGAAGCTCGCCGTGACCATCTACTGGCAGGCATTACGCAAGATGGACTGGGGCTATAACGTCACCGTCCAGCTTGTGGACCGCCGGGGCAAGCTTTGGGGGTTGAGCGAGGGGCCCGCCGTGGCTGGCCGTCACCCAACCTCTGCCTGGCGGCCGGGCGAGTACGTCAAAGACCAGTATTACATTGTGGTGCCGGCGGACGCCCCCGGTAGCCAGTACCTCCTGAGGGTGGGATGGTACGACCCGGCCTCCGGGCAGCGGCTCCTGGTCCGGGGGAGAGACAGCGTGGACCTGGACACGGTGTCCATTCTGGCCCGGCAGCACGTCATGGCCGCACCACCCATACCCCATCCCACCAGTTTCCGCCTGGGGGAGAGCTTCGAACTCCTGGGCTATGCCCTGGACAGGGACTCGCTCCGGGCGGGGGAGGAGCTACGCCTGGTCCTGTACTGGCGCGACATAAAGAGAACCGGGACAACCTACACTGTTTTCGCGCACCTGGTTGACGGGCAAGGCCGCATTTGGGGGCAGAAGGACAGCGAGCCGGCCGGGGGTGAAGCCCCCACCACCTCCTGGGTGGAGAACGAAATCATCCAGGACGAATATGCTATAATGGTCAAACCAGAGACTGCGCCCGGCGAGTACCAGTTGACCGTAGGCATGTACGATCCGGTGAACTGGGCCAGGCTGACTGTTTTCGACGCCGGCGGGCAGGCCCTGGGAGATCGGGTTCCCTTAACCAGGGTCAGGGTCGTTGCTAGTAGCAGGTAGCAGGTAGGGGCGCAATTTATTGCGCCCCTGCTAGAGGCGTCGAGGTGTCGGAGTAGTGGCCGGCCGCAAAACGACCGCCGATGGCTGACGGCCGACCGCAGGTGGACTTGGACACAATGAGCTTCAGAGCGAAGGCGTTTTGGCTATCCCTTCTTATACTGGTCACTATCTTGGCCAACCTACCGCTCCTTTATCAGCCCTTCGGCCGGGATCAGGGCATCTTCGCCTATATCGGCGATGGCCTGAACCACGGCCTGGTGCCCTACCGGGACGCCTGGGACCACAAACCGCCCGGGATCTACTTCGTCTATGCCCTGGCCTTCTCCCTGTTCGGCCGGGAGATGACCAGCCTGCGCCTCCTGGAGACCATCTACATGGCGGTAACCGCCCTGGCCCTCTATCTCCTGGGACAGCGCTGGCGAGGGGAGGCAGTGGGTCTGGCTGCGGCCTTCCTCTACGTATTGGGCTCCGCCTGGCTCTTCGAGTGGTGGGACCGGGCCCAGGCCGAGATCTACATGGCGCTGCCCAGTGTGCTGGCGGTCTATTTCTTCCTGGCCGCCTGGCCCTGGAAACGCGTTGGAAGTACCCTCTTGCTGGTCCTGGCCGGGTTCGCCTCGGGAGTGCTCGTCTACTTTAAACCCACCGGCATCACCGTCCTGGGCTGTCTCGTTCTGGCGACTCCTTTCTTCACTAGTAAAGAGTGGCGGCGGGCCCTGAGGCAAGCGCTATGGCCGGCATCGGCCCTGGCTCTGGGCTTCGGGCTTTCCTTCGTGCCCCTGGGGGCCTATTTCGCCTGGAACGGTGCCCTGGGCGGCCTGGTCCAGTCGGTGATTGAGTTCAACATGTACCATGCCCGCACCGGCGGCAACCCCACCGTGGCCGGCACCATCTCTGGCACCCTGGATTTCCTGGGCAACATGAACGTCCTGGCACCCCTGGCCCTGGCCTCGATCGCGGCCATAGCCTTAGATAGCAAAGGGGGGCTTGCCCCCGTAACCCCTCTAGAGCGTAACCGGGTGAGTTGGCTCCTGGCCGCCTGGCTCTTCTTCTCCGCCGTGGGCATCTGGCTTCAAGGGAAGTTCTTCAGCTACCATTGGTCGCCGGTCCTCCCGCCCCTGGCTCTCCTGGCGGCCGATGGGTTGCGCCGGATCCAGGCGGATGTGGCGAGGTCTGGCGTTTGTAAACGCGGGCAGCTCCCCTTAACCCCCGTCCCCTCCCAGCCCAGTGAAGGCCGGGGAAGGCCCCTGGTGCTGGGCGCGTACGGCCTGATCGCCCTGGCGTACCTGGTCTTCCTGGTTCAAGAAGAGCGCGTGAAGCTGGGCCGTGATCTGCCGTACCTCCTGGGTCAGACTAGCCAGAGAGAGTACCTGGCGAATTTCGGCCACAATATCCTGGGCCGCGACGTCTACTCATTCCTGGCGGCCCAGGACACCGCCCGGTACCTCCGGCAGCACATCACCTCCGAGGACTACGTGCTGGTGTGGGGGTTCCAGGCCCTGGTGAACTTCCTGGCGGACCGCCGGTCGCCCACCCGTTTCATCTTTAACTACCCGCTGACCTTCGACCAGCCGGAGAGCGAATTCCGCATCCAGGCCCGCCGGAGGTTCCTGAAGGACCTGGCGGACAAGAGGCCAGCCTATATCGTCCTGGTGACCAACGACGTGAATCCCATCCAACCGGTGGACTCCCACACCCTGGTAGAGGGCTTCCCGGAGTTCAAAAGGCTGATCCAGAAACAGTATCGGCTGGAGAAAGACATAGCCGACTTTCACCTCTATCGACGGGTGGCCGCGGAGTGATTTCTTTACTAGTAAAGAACGAAAAACATATCCCCAAACCGACCGAATACCTCTGGATGAGCCTCTTGGTGTTCCTGGCCTTTGCCCTGCGCCTGTACCAGCTCGGCAGGCCCAGCCTCTGGTACGACGAGGCGGTCAGCGTCTACCTGGCTGGGCTGGATCTCGGGGGCCTCACCGCCCACACCGCTCGAGACATCCACCCGCCTTTTTACTACTACCTTTTACATTTCTGGATGAAGGCGGCAGGCAAGAGCGAGTTCGCCGTGAGCCTTCTCTCGGTTCTGTGGGGCATATTGCTCTTGCCTTTGGCCTTCATCGTGGCCCGGCGTCTGGCGGGGTTCCGCGCCGGGCTCCTGGCAGCCTTTCTCTTGACCATGTCTCCTTTCAACCTTTGGTATTCGCAAGAGATCCGCATGTATACCCTGGGGGCCTTCCTGGCCCTCCTGTCGCTGTATTGCCTTTTGAGGATCCTGGAAGGTGGCGCCGACCAGGGGAAGGCGCTATTCTGGATCGGCTACGTGACCAGCGCCGCCCTCGGGCTGTACTCCTTGTACTATTTCGCCTTCGCCATCTTCTTCGAGAACCTCTTTATCCTCTTGTGGTGGCTTCGGGGCCCCAGGGCCCGGGCTGTCCCTTTCATCCTGAAGTGGGCCGGCGCCCAGCTCGCAGTGGCGGCCTTGTACCTGCCGTGGCTGCCGGTGGCTTTCCACCAGGCCACGCAACCGCCGGTGCCTCCCTGGAGAGGCTTCACTGGGCTGTGGGATGTGCTGGTCCAGTCCTGGACCGCCCTGTGCCTGGGTCAGTCGACGGAGCCCTCCCAGGCCTGGCCGTATCTTTTGGTCTTCGCCCTGGTCTTCGGGCTGGGCCTGGTGGCATCAGTCAGCGGCAGTTTCTTTACTAGTAAAAGAAGTCTTCTTCTGGGTTCCACCCTGGTGCCGGTGCTGACCATCTACCTGGCCTCTCTGGCCACACCGCTGTTCCACGTACGCTACGTCTTCGTCTTCTCCATGGGGTTCTATATCCTCCTGGCCCTGGGCCTGGGGCGGCTCTGGCAGGCCTCGAGCGTGGCCTTCCTGTTGAGCCTGGCGGTGCTGTCCCTGCCTGCTGCTCAGTCCGCCCAGCGCTATTTTTTCGACCAAGAATACGCCACCGACGACCACCGGGCGGCGGTGCGCTACCTGGGCGAGAGGATGGTGCCCGGGGATGCGGCGTTGATCAACGCCGGATACGTGTACCCCGTGATCCTCTACTATTTCCGCGGCGACATCGCCTGGCGGGGACGGTTGGTGGACTACCCCTCGGCTGGAACACCGGCCGGCCCCGGCGCCGTGTTCCTGCAGACCGGCACCCTGGGCGGGAGCCCACAGCTCGGATGGGGCAGCCCCGCCTCGGACTTCTACGCTACAACCTTCCAGAAGACCGAGGCGGCATTGCGCTACGTGGCCCAGCGTCACGGGCGGTTGTGGGTCTACCGCTGCTACGATACCGTCACCGACCCGCAGGGCGATCTCCGCCGCTGGCTGGAGGGCAACTTCACCCTGATCGAGGACCAGGGGTTCCCGGGCCCCAGTTTCATCCGGGTCCAGGCTTACCGCACCCGCCAGGAGCCTCTGATCTCCCCGCCGCCCTTGTTT
>DYIS01000195.1 GCA_020723545.1 Ktedonobacter racemifer | reverse complement strand
CGTGCTCTGCGGTTCAATCTGAGTTCTTTCAGCGGAGTCAACAAAGCGCCTTTTTGCTCACCTCGAGCTATTTTACGAGCCGCTGGCTCTGGGATTGCAGCCTTAAGGCTGCAATCCCAGAAGGTTCAGCAGCCCCCCTCATCGGCGTAACTACTATGGCAATGGGAGTGCAGCCTTCAGGCTGCCCGTGTTAGAGATCATCGCCCTCCAGGTAATCAATAACCGCGTACCGTTGCCAGCAATCGGCCAGCCATTAACAGGCTGAAGCCTGCACTCCAGCGTCGCCCTGTCATCTCAAAATGGGTAGAAGGCCAATCGTATTGGCCGTGATGAGCCTGTTGACCTCTGAACGCCCAACACGGTTGGGCTTCTACCCTTGTGGTGTCGGAGCGTCACCAGGCGTATGCCCCGAACAACTAAGACACAAATTTTCCTTTGTGGCCGATCCTCCCGCAGGTTCGGAACCTGCGGGAGGATCAAATGAAGGTGCCTAGGCCAGGGCGATCACCCTGCCGGTGGCCAGGACCCGGTAGGCAGCCTCCCGACGGGGTCTCTCGCGAAACACGGCGGTGAACCTCTGGCCCCGGCTGATAGTGTACGTGGTGATCCCCGAGCGGATCAGCGCCTCCACCACGGCGTCGGAGCTTTGCTGGCCGCCGAAGGACCGCGAGTTCATCACCACGGCGGCCGGCGCCATGCCCTGGGCCGCATAGAAAAGCAAGCCCGCCGCCCACTCCAGGGACCAGGAGGGGGTGATCACCACCACGGTCATGCCCCGCCCGAAGCCCAGGCCGAACTTGGTGAGCACCTCGCTCAGGGGATAGCGGCCCTCGGCCTGGGCCACGGCCAGCTCCTTCAATATCCTGCCCAGTTGACGGGGGCCCCGGTCGGGTTGCAACACCACCTGGCCCTTTCCAAAGGCTGCCAGCCCCACCGCCTTGTTCTGCTCCAAAAGCTTGTAAGCCAGAGACGCCGCCAGGATGACGCCGTACTCCTCGGTGGACTCATCCCCCTCTCCGGCCTGGACCCGCTCTTCCAGGTCCAACACTACCCAGGCATTGCCGGAAGGCTCCAGATCAAACTCCTTGACGATGAGCCGCCCCTGGCGCGCGGTGGATAGCCAATGGATGCGGTTCAGGCTGTCGCCCGGCACGTATTCCCGCACGGTGGAAGCGTTGGTGGTCACCTGCTGAGTCCTCAAGCTGGTCCGGGCGCTGCCGGGATGGGTCCCGCTGGGCAGGTCGATCCCCGGCAGGTCTACGATGCGGGGATAGACCAGGAAGGACCTGGTGGCTGGCTCCCGCCATCGGGCCGAGAAAAGGCCAAATGGGTCGCCGGTGCGCATATCCACCGGCCCCAGGGTGTAAAGGCCCCGCCGCCGGCAGACCGCCTCTGCATCCCAGGTGCGCCTGGCTCCGCCCCCCATGGACTCCACCCGACTGGCCTGATAGCCCGGCAGGTTGGAACGGTCCACCATCTCCACCCAGAACACCGGAAGTCGCGAATGATTCGTCACCGCGAACTTCTCGCGCAGTTTCTCGCCCACTTGAACGCCCTCTTTCCGTGCCTCCCGGCTCAAGCTAAGCCTTTGCCCGATGTGCCGGGACCAGAAATAGGACACGGCGATCAGGGCGATCAGAGAGTAGAACAGATAAAAAAACACCCGATGGGAGACGATGACCGCCAAGAGGTAGACCAGCGCCAGCAGCGGGAAGAGCAGCCGGGAATTGGTGCTTATCCGAAATGAGTGGGACATGCTTTAATGGCAGATAGCTGATAGCAACTCACTGCCATCTGCCATTTGCTATCAGCTATCGGTTTATACGCGGTGGCAGGCCGCCCAGTGATCGACGCCTTTGTCCACGAAGGCCGGCTCCTGCTCCGAGCACAACGGTATAGCGATTGGGCAACGGGTATGGAAGTTGCAGCCGCTGGGCGGGTTCACCGGGCTCGGCACGTCGCCCACCAGGATGATGCGCTCTCGCCTGGCTTCCACTGTTGGGTCGGGGATGGGCACCGCCGAGAGCAGGGCCTTGATGTACGGGTGCAATGGAGTCCGGTACAGATCGTCCCGGGTGGCGATCTCCACGATCTTGCCCAGGTACATCACCGCCACCCGGTCTGAGAGGTGCCGCACCACGCTCAGGTCATGGGCGATGAAGAGGTAGGTGAGGTGAAACTCCGCCTGCAACTCCTCCAGGAGGTTGATGATCTGGGCCTGGATGGAGACGTCCAACGCCGAGATGGGCTCGTCGCAGACGATGAACTCTGGCTGGACCGCCAGGGCCCGGGCCACGCCGATGCGCTGCCGTTGGCCCCCGGAGAACTCGTGGGGGTAGCGGTTGGAGAAGTACGGGTTCAGCCCCACCACCCGTAGGAGTTCCTGGACTTTTTCCTGCTTCTCCTTGCCCTTGGCCAAGTTATGGATCTCCATGGGTTCGCCGATGATGTTGCCCACGGTCATGCGAGGGTTCAGAGAGGCATAGGGGTCTTGGAAGATCATCTGCATCCGGCGTCGCATCTGCCTGAGCCTTTCGCCTGCCATCTTGCAGAGGTCCTGGCCCTCAAAAAGGACCTGCCCCGCCGTGGGCCGATAGAGCTGAAGGATGGCCCGTCCGGTGGTGGATTTGCCGCACCCGCTCTCGCCCACTAACCCCAAGGTCTCGCCGCGGCGAATAAAGAAGTTGAGGCCGTCCACCGCCTTGACCGCGCCCACCTGCCGCTGGATGATGATCCCCTGCGTCAGGGGGAAATGCATCTTGAGACCTTTGACCTCAAGTAGTATTTCGTTAATGCTCATGTCAGGCCCTTCCTTCTTTAACGTTAGCCCAGCAGGCGGTCTCGTGCCCGGGGCCAACGCCGCGCAACCGCGGGCATTCCTGGTGGCAGATGTCTATGACCCAGGCACAGCGGGGAGCAAATGGGCATCCCGGTGGGGCGTTGATCAGGTCCGGCGGGAGCCCCTCGATGGGTGTCAGCTTCGACTTGCGGGCCGCGTCCAATCTGGGAATGGACCCCAACAGCCCCAGGGTGTACGGGTGCCGCGGATCGGCGTAGATATCACTCACCCGGGCAGACTCCGCTATGTGCCCGGCATACATCACGATCACCCGCTCGCACATCCCGGCCACCACGCCCATGTCATGGGTGATCCAGATCACTGCCATGCCCAGTTCCTTCTTGAGGCGTTTGACCAGCTCGATGATCTGGGCCTGGATGGTCACGTCCAAGGCGGTGGTGGGCTCGTCGGCTATGAGCAACTGGGGATTGCAGGACAAGGCCATGGCGATCATCACCCGTTGACGCATGCCGCCCGAGAACTGATGGGGGTAGTCGTCGATGCGTTTGGCCGCCTCGGGGATCCCCACGATTTCCAGGAGCTCGATGCTGCGCTTGCGGGATTCGTCTTTGTTCATCCCGAGGTGCAGTTCCAGGGCCTCGCTGACCTGACGATTGATGGTGAGCACCGGATTCAGCGAGGTCATAGGGTCCTGGAAGACCATGGCGATCTTGTTCCCCCGGACCCGACGGATCTCCTCATCGTCAACCTTGAGCAGGTCTTCCCCGTCGAAGATCACCTGCCCACCCACGATCTTGCCTGGCGGGGTGATGAGGCGCATGATCGAAAGGGCGGTGACCGATTTCCCGCAGCCAGACTCACCTACCAGCCCCACAGTCTGGCCCTCGCGCATAACGAAATCCACGCCATCTACGGCCAGCACCGTGCCATCCATCGTGTAGAAGTATGTCTTGAGGTTACGCACTTCAAGCAGAGTATTGTCTCTCAAGAGCTACTCCTCTAGATCTTCAGGCGTGGGTCCAGGGCATCCCGCAGACCATCGCCCAGGAAGTTGATGGCCAGCACGGTGAGGAAGATGCACATGCCGGGGTAGAAGGCCATCCAGGGGCTGCGCAGGACAAAGCGTTGCACGTCCGTGAGCATATTGCCCCAGCTCGGCGTGGGGGGCATGATGCCGAAGCCGAGGAAGCTCAGGGTGGCCTCATAGACCACGATGGCGCCGAACTCCAGGGTGGTAGCCACGATGATCGGCGCCAGGGAGTTGGGCACCAGGTGGTTGAAGATGAGACGCTTCCCGGAGGCTCCCAGAGCCCGGGTGGCCTCCATAAACTCCCGCTCTCGCAGGGAGAGCACCGAGCTGTACACCAGGCGGGCCACGGTCATCCAACCGAAGATAGTGATCACAGCAATGATGACGATCACGCTCAAGAGTTGGCCGAACAGCTGCTGTAGAGCGACCATCTCCCGCAGGCTCTTGGAGGCGATCAATAGCAAAGGCAACACTGGCAAGGTAAGCATGATGTCCGTGAAGCGCATGAGAATGGTCTCCGCCCGACCGCCCACATAACCAGCCACCGCCCCGATGATGACCCCGATGATCACCGACAGGATGGTGGCGATGCCGGCCACACTGAGAGAGATGCGCCCGGCGTGGAGGAGGCGCGTCAGGGTATCCCGCCCTAACTGATCGGTGCCGAAGAGGTGCTCCGGGGTGGGTCCAGAGAAGGAGACATTCAGGTCAATGGCATCGAACTCGTACGGGGCCAGTCCGAAGCGAATGCTTCCTATGTTCACCGAAGCCAGGGCCGAAACCATGATGAAGAAAACCAAGACGAACACGCCCAATATAGCCAGCCGGTGCCGCCGGAGACGCCGCCAGGCCAGTTGCCACTGGCTGAGGGATTCCGTGGGGAGGGCAGCCTCCTCCTCTTCCCAGGTGATGGGTGGAGCTACTGCGGCAATGGAGGATTCCTTTGTAGCCATAAGGGACTCCTACGCGTACTGGATGCGCGGGTCCACGACAGCGTAGAGGACGTCCGCGATAAAGTTGAAGAAGACGACCAGGAAAGCGCTGATGACCAGAATGCCCTGCACCAATGGCCAGTCCACCTGACTGATGCCATCAATGAACAACCGCCCCATGCCCGGCCAGGAGAAGATGCTCTCCGTGATGATAGCTCCGGAGAAAAGCCCCGGAATGGACAGCATGACGATGGTAATGACTGGAATGAGGGCGTTGCGCAGGCCATGCTTGAGTATGACGACCCGCTCTATCACACCTTTGGCCCGGGCTGTGCGCATGTAGTCCTGACGCAACACCTCGAGCATAGAGGAGCGCATGAAACGGCTGTACTGTGCCAGGTTAAAGAGGCTGAGGACCGTGGCTGGCATGGCCACATGTTTCATGCCGTCCATAAAGATCTCCAGTTCGTGACCGGCGATCTCCGGATTTGATCGTCCCAGAGTGAAGAGACGCGCGAAGACGTCAATGATGTCTCCCGGCATTCCCGGCGATGACACCCCATGGGGGGGGAAGAACC
>DYIS01000194.1 GCA_020723545.1 Ktedonobacter racemifer | reverse complement strand
TCTTTATCGAGCACAAGATGCTCTATGGGTTGGAGGGCGACGTTCCAGAGGAACCATACGCCATTCCTTTCGGCCAGGCCGACGTGAAGCGGGAGGGGTCAGACGTCACCATCGTGGCCACCGCCGCAATGGTGCATAAGGCACTGGCCGCCGCGGCAGAGCTGGCCAAGGAGGGAATCAGCGCTGAAGTCCTGGACCCTCGCACTCTGACGCCTTTGGATGAAGAGAGCATCATCAACTCGGTGAAGAAGACCCATCGCCTGGTCATCGTTCACGAGGCGGTGAAGAGGGCAGGTGCTGGGGCGGAGATAGCGGCGGTGGTGGCTGAGCGGGCCCTGGAACAACTGGATGCTCCCATTGCCCGCGTGGCCGCTCCTTTCACCCCGGTACCCTTCAGCCCCGCCTTGGAGAAGGCGTTCATCCCCACCGAAGAGAGGATCATCGCTGCGGTCAAGGAGGTTGTTGGCTAAGGGTAGGACGTGGCACGGTCCCACATATACCTACCTCGAGACCGAGGACACCATGTCCTCCATTGCCGAAATCTACAAGACACCAGAGGGGTGGGAGTTTCCACCCCCTGAGGCCACTTATCCGTAGCTGCCCGACGCTATGTCGGTGAGTTGAGCTGAAAGGAGAAACCAATGGACTTCGGACTGAAAGGGCGAGTAGCACTCGTCACCGGGGCCAGCCGGGGCATCGGCAAGGCCTGTGCGCTGGTGCTGGCTGAGGAAGGGTGCCACGTGGCTATCTGCAGCCGAGGCAAGGAGGCCTTGGATGAAGCGGTTAAAGAGATCAGGGCGAAGGGTGGGGAAGTCCTCCCCGTCCAGACCGATGTCACCAAGGCGGAGGACATCGAAAACTTCGTGACCAGGGCCGCCGAGAAGTTCGGGCGTATTGACATCCTGGTCAACAACGCCGGCACAGGACGGCTGAGCGACCTGATGGCGCTTCCCGAGGAGGAGTTCCGCTACAACATGGACCTGATGTTCTTCGGCCTCATCCGGTGCTCCAAGGAGGTGATTCCCCACATGCGGGAACGGAGGTGGGGTCGCATCATCAACATCTCCTCTATCTTTGGTAAGCAGCCGGGTGGACTAGTGGACTACGACGCCATCAAGGCCGCCGTCATCATGTTCACCAAGGACCTGTCTAACTACTTGGCCAAGGACAACATTCTGGTGAACGCCGTCTGCCCTGGACCCATCCGCACACCACTGTGGGAGGGCCCCGGACAACTGGGCGAGCAACTGGGCAAGCTCATCGGGATGTCGGGGCCAGACGCCATCAACTGGTTCGCCCAGCAGAACATCCCCCTGGGGCACCACGGCATGCCGGAGGACATCGCCAACATGGTGGCCTTCCTGGCCTCCGACAAAGCGAAGTTCATCACCGGCCAGGCGATCAACGTGGACGGGGGGATGGTGAAGGCGTGGGTCTAACTTCTCCACGCAAGGTATAGCGAGCGAAGAGGTTCCCTGACCCTTTCAACCTGATGCGGGTAATGCCAGCGGAGTTATCCATGTGCTGCGGTGCGCCACAACGGATGAAAACGATGTTAGTTTCAACGGAGGCCGCCGTCTGATCCTCCCGCAGGTTCCGAACCTGCGGGAGGATGGCTCACTGCTCTTGGCCTGATAGGGTAGAAGCCCAACCGTGTTGGGCGTTCGGAGGTCAACAGGGCTCACGACGGCCAATACGATTGGCCTTCCACCCTTTCTGAGACGACAGGGCGGCGTGTACCATACCAGCTCCACGCATTGGGCTGTAGAATATGCCAAATTCATTTTCAAGGGAGGGAGTAAGCCACGTTCAAACCGCCCTTTTAACGAAAGGGCGGTTTCTTAATAATGGTTGAGAGTGTTGGAGATACCGGGCGGAGTCGCTCCTGGAGGATAGCAAGCTCAGCATGTGCCTTTAGCGTCTCGGAGGGAAAGGATGCAGGACGTGATCATCATTGGCGGGGGCCCTGGTGGCATCGCCGCCGCCGTCAGGGCTGCCCAGTTGGGGGCAGCGGTGACCATTATCGAGGAGGCCGAGCTCGGCGGGGTTTGCCTGAACCGGGGCTGCGTCCCCACCAAGGCGCTCCTGGCCAGTGCAGCGCTGCTGGCCAGGGTCCGCCGCGCCGGGGAGTATGGCATCACCGTGGGGGAGCCCTCTTTTAGCCTGCGCGCGGCCATGGCCAGGAAGGATAGCATGATCGCGGAGCTCAGGGCGGGGACGGAGTCACTCCTGGCCTCCTATGGCGTAAAGGTGGTGCGGGGAACCGCCGGTTTAGTGGGACCCAGACAGGTTGAAGTAGGCGGCGAAATCATCGAAGGACGGGCGGTCATCGTGGCCACCGGCTCTACTCCGGCCAAACCGGTCGTGGATGGCATCGATTCAAAAGGGGTCATCACCACCGATGAGGCCCTGGCGCTGGAAGAGGTCCCGGCCCGGCTGTTGATCCTGGGCGGAGGCCCAATAGGCGTGGAGTTCGCGGCCATGTTCCATGGCTTCGGCTCCCGGGTGACCTTGGTGGAACCGGGCCCTCAGATCCTGCCGGGAGAGGACCACGAGGTCGGCCAACGGGTCAGGCAATCTCTAAGAGACAGGGGAATAGATGTCCTGATCAAAACAGCCCCGACCTCTATCCGCCAGCAAGAAGGAGAAGAGCTGGTGGTCTCCCTGGCGGGCAGGAGTGGCGAGGTAAGCGCGGACAAGGTGTTGACAACCGGACGAGCCCCATGCCTGGTCGATTTGGGCCTGACCAAGGTGGGGGTCAGGTTGGCCGGTGGAGCCATCGTTGTAGACGACGGTATGCGGACCAACGTCCCCGGCCTGTTTGCCATCGGCGACGCCACCGGAGGCCAGATGCTCTCCCATCTGGCCTCCGTCCAGGGCCTGGTAGCCGCCGAGAATGCTATGGGTAGGGCCAGACGCATGGACTATCGGGCCGTGCCCCGTTGCCTTCACACCGACCCGGAGGTGGGCTGCGTGGGCCTGACTGAGGCCCAGGCCGAGGAGCAGGGCTACCAGTTCAAGACCAGCACCATTCCCTTCACTCTCAGCGCCCGGGCGACGACCCTGGGCGATCTGGAGGGTGCGGTTAAGATCGTGGCCGAGGCGAGGTATGGCAAAATCCTTGGGGTGCACATCGTCGGCCCCCAGGCCACAGAGTTGATTGGCGAGGCGGCCCTGGCCATCCAACTGGAGGCCACGGCGGAGGACCTGGCCTACGCCATAAGGGCTCATCCCACTCTGGCCGAGAGCCAGGTGGAGGCGGCCCGTGACATCCTGGGCCAGGCCATCTTTCTGCCTAAATGGTGAGGGTGGACTTGGGCACGGTAGCGGTAACGCGGTTGGGCGTTGTTGAGTATCGGGAGGCGCTGCGGCTCCAGGAGATCCTGGCTGAGGCGCGCCGCCGGGAGACGACGGGGGACCTGGTGCTCCTCTTGCAGCACCCACCTACCGTCACGCTGGGCCGGGGAGGCGGAAGCGAGGATATTCTGGCGCCCCGGGAGCTTTTGTGTCAGAAAGGGATAGCTGTACACGAGACCGACCGCGGCGGCCGAGCTACCTATCACGGCCCTGGACAATTGGTCGTGTACCCTATTTTCAGGTTGCCCGATGGCAATGCCCATGTCCACGCTTGGCGGCTGGAGGAGACGGTCATCCGCCTCCTGGCTGGATTCGGCCTGCGCCCCAGGCGGTTGAAAGGACATCCTGGCGTTTGGGTTGACGAGAAAAAGATCGCCGCCATCGGCATCGCCGTGAGCCAGGGCGTGACCACCCACGGCCTGGCCCTGAATGTAGACCCCCTCATGGAACACTTCCAGGTCATCGTCCCGTGTGGCATCGCTGACAAAGGGGTCACCTCCATGCGCGTGGAACTGGGGCGGGCGGTGGACTTCGCTGCCGTAGAGGAGGGCCTCCTAAAGAGTTTTGCCGGGGTTTTTGACGTAAAGCTGGTGGAGGATTACGAGCGACCGCTCCCGTTGAAGCCAGGGCTAGCGGGCGGGTCTGCCGTTGAGTTCCTCTTGGAGGCCCTGGGCCTAAATACCGTCTGTCAGAGCGCCGGTTGCCCCAACATCGGGGAATGCTTCGCCCACGGCACCGCCACCTTTATGATCCTGGGAAGCCGCTGTACCCGCGGTTGCCGCTTCTGCGCCGTGGAGAAGGGCACACCTTCCCCGCCGGACCGCACAGAACCCCGACGGGTCGCCCTGGCAGCAGCCCAGTTGGGGCTGCGGCACGTGGTTATCACCTCGGTCACCCGCGATGACCTCTCAGATGGCGGTGCAGGGCATTTCGTCGCCACCGTCCTGGCGGTGCGAGAGCTCCTTCCCCGGGCCACCGTGGAGGTCCTGGTGCCTGATTTCCGCGGGTCACTGGCTGCCCTGGAGAAGATGATCGCCGTTTCCCCCGAGATTTTCAACCACAACCTGGAGACGGTGCCGCGCCTTTATCCCCAGGTACGGCCCGGGGCCGACTATCAGCGCTCACTGGGGGTGCTGGCCTTTGCCCATAAGGCAAGGTTGGTGACCAAATCCGGCCTGATGCTGGGCCTGGGGGAGACCCAGGAGGAGGTATTGCGAACAATGCGCGACCTCCGGCGGGCGGGGTGTCAGATCCTGACCCTGGGGCAGTACCTGCAGCCCACCTCCCATCATCTTGAAGTGGCCGAATACCTGGCGCCCGAGAAGTTCCGTGACTACCAGCAGGCGGGAAAGGCCTTGGGCTTCTCCGCAGTGATCGCCGGTCCCTTTGTCCGCAGCTCTTACCACGCTGCTCAGGTGCAGGCGGAGTACCAGCCTTAAGGGGCGCTCAGGCTTGGCGCCCATTGGTCCCGTGCAACTATTCTCTCGGTCTGGCGAAGACTGTCTAAAAAAACCGCCTGGGGATAAACATGGTCTCGGCAAAATACGCCGCCTTAGCGGAGGCATCAGGGGCGCAAGTCACAGAAGACATGTTCGAACGGACCCTCTGCTCCTATGACCTGACTCCCGTGCCCAATTTCATCCTTAAGGTCCTGCGCATCCGAAACACGCCGGAGCTGGTGGTCAAGCCCAGGACAACCGAGCAGGTAGCCGGCATCCTGCAGCACGCTTATAAACACCGAATCGCCGTGACCCCTCGCGCTGGTGCCACCTCCGCTCTTTTCAATGCCGTGCCGGTGAGGGGCGGGATGGTCATGGACCTGAAGGGGCTGGATGGGGCGATAGAGATAGACGAGGGAGTACCCAGCGCCCTCGTCTGGGCGGGCACGACTTTCCAGGCCCTGGATTCTGAACTGCAAGGCAAAGGTTTCACCCTGAAGTCGTACCCTTCCAGCTATCTTTCCGCTACGGTGGGTGGCTGGTTGTGCTCTGAGGGCCTGGGCATCGGGAGCCTTAGACATGGGCCCT
>DYIS01000193.1 GCA_020723545.1 Ktedonobacter racemifer | reverse complement strand
GCCGTGGCCGCCCAGAGCCAGGGTAGGGATGATCAACCCATAGCCGGGGTAATCACAGCAAAGAAGGTGCAGCCGGCCGTTGGTGCCCTTGAGCACTTCCACCAGTTGCCCGATGTTGCCCATGGCCTCTTTGTCGGCTACGATGTTGGGCAACTCGGCCAACCTGATGATGGTGGACGGGTCAATGTTCACCCCCACGCGGGAGGGGTTGTTGCAGACGGCGATGGGGATGATCACCGCCTCGGCCACGGCCTTGAAGTGAGCGTAGAGGCCCTCCTGGGGCGGCTGGCTGTAGGCTGGGACGACCAGGAGCAATCCGTCGGCCCCGGCCCGCTCGGCGTAGCGGCTTAGGGCGATGGTCTCGCCTGTGCTGCCGCAGGTGGTGCCGGCGAAAACGGGGATCTTGCCTTTGGCGTAGGCACACACCCGGTCGAGGATCTCCCGCCGCTCGTCAGGAGTGAGCAGGGTAGGCTCGCCGGTGGAGCCCATGAGGAGCAGGCCGCTGGTGCCGTGCTCGACCTGGAAGTCTATCAAGCGTTCGAAGCCGGCGAAGTCCACCTCGCCGGCCTTGGTGAAGGGGGTGACCAGGGCCACCCAGGAACCAGTTGGGCGCAATGTGAAACCTCCATATTATCGAAAATCTGGCCAGTCCCCCTGCCGGACCCGCGCCTCGGCCGGTCGAACCAGAAGGACCGGGGTGTTGACCCCCCGCAATACCTTCTCCGCCACGCCGCCCATGGCCCAGGGGCCGATGCCGTTCTCGCCATGGGTAGACATCACCACGAGATCCAGGCCCCTCCGCTCGGCGTACTCGATGATCTCCTCCGCCGGCCGGCCGAAGAGAACATCCACCTTCACCTGGATGCCCTGATCCCGCAGCCGCTTCTCGGCCCGGGCCAGGGAAGCCTTCGCCTTCGCCTTCAGGCTGACCATCTCCTGGTCTTTGTAGATGGGATGCCGGGCCATCTCCACATCCTCCTGGGCGCGGGGGATGGCCACGGGAAGATCGGGCGAAAAGGGGCGAAACTTGGCCGCGGAACGTCCCCGGGGGCTTGGAACCACCTGTACCAGGATGACCTCTGACCCCAGACAGGTCGCCAGTCCCTCCACCACCGGCAGTGCCACCTCGGCCAGCTCCGAGCCATCCAATGGAACCATTATCTTCTTGAACATCTTCCTCCCTGTGATTCGTTTACTCCACCGTCCTGATCTGACGATACCGCTGAGTGGGATCGGAATACGTCCTGAGCCAACTGGCCACCAGGTTCACCCCGAAGACGGTGATAGCGATGGCCAGGCCGGGAAAAGTCACCAGCCACCAGCCACGGGTGATATACTGATGGCCGTCGGCGATCATCAAGCCCCACGAGGCGGCCGGTGGCTGCACCCCCAACCCCAGGAAGCTCAGCGAGGCCTCGGCCAGGATAATGCGCGCCAGTTCCAGGGTGCCTATGGTCAGCAAGGGCGACAGCAGGTTGGGCAGCGCATGGCGGAAGATGATGCGCCGGTCGCAGCAGCCGATGGCTCGCGCTGCCTCAATAAAGGGCGTCTCGCGCAAAGAAAGCATGATGCCCCGCGTGATGCGGGCGTAGACCATCCAGCCGTTGATGGACAGGACGATGATGATGTTGCGCACACTTGGCCCGATCATGGTGATGATAGTTAGGGCCAGGAGCAGGCCGGGGAAGGCGGTCTGGATGTCGGTCAGGCGCATGAGAGCGTCGTCGGTGCGGCCTCCGAAGTAGCCGGAGACGAGGCCGAGAAGAATGCCAAAGCTGCCGGCGATGGCCACCACGCTCAGGCCAACGGTGAGGGACACACGGCCGCCGTAGATGATGCGGCTCAACACGTCTCTCCCCAACTGGTCTGTGCCCAGCCAGTACCCGGCCTCTCCCTTGACGGCCCAGGCTGGGGGCGTCAGTCGCTTGGCGATGTTCTGCTTGGTCGGGTCATAGGGCGCGACCAGCGGCGCAGCCACAGCCGCGAAAACCACGGTGAGGACAATGAGAACACCCAATAGGGCCACCCGATCCCGGATCAGATACTGAGTCAGCTTCCAGAGGTTGCGCCAGAAGACAAACTGTTCTTCCTCGATGACCCTCACTCGAGGCAGGGAAGCCGCACTGGCCGGTGAACTTTTCATGGCCGTTTTCCCTCACTCAAAGCGAACCCTCGGGTCCAGCGCCGCATAGACAAAATCAATGACGATGTTGAGCACCACCACGATCAGAGCCACTACGAAGACGTCAGCCTGGATGAGCGGGAGATCGTGGCGCTCGATGGCCTGCATGGCCAACAATCCAAAGCCCGGCCAGGCGAAGACCTTCTCCACGATGATGGTGTAGCCAGCCAGCATACGGGTCAGTTCCCAGGCCGCCAGGGTGACGATGGGAATGGCCGCGTTCTTCAGGGCGTGGCGGACGATGATATAGCCCTCGGCCAGTCCCTTAGCCCGCGCCGTGGTCATATACTGGCGGTGCAGCTCGTCCAGCATGCTGGAGCGCACGATCTGGGTGATGCGGCCCATAGGCAGGGCGGCCAGGGTCACCGCCGGCAGCACCAGGTGCTTCCAAGTACCGTAGCCGGAGGTGTAGAACCAACCCAGGTCCACGGCGAAGAACATGATGAGCATGATGCCCAACCAGAAAACAGGGATGCAGACCCCCAGGAGCGATCCCATGACGCATAGACGATCGAGGAGCGAGCGGAGTCTCAAGCTGGCCAGGATACCCAAAGGTATGGAACTGAGGATGGCGAGGGCAATGGCCACAAAGGACAGCAGAAAGGATGCGGGCAACCTATCTATGACCAGAGCCAGGGCTGGCGTGCGCTGCCACAGGGAGTCACCGAAGTCTCCTCGCGCTGCCTTGACGGCGAAGCGCCAGAATTGCACGTACAGGGGGTCATCGAAGCCCCAGGCGTGGCGCATGGTCAGATACTCCTCCTGGCTGGCCTCGAGGGGAAGCATGATGCGCACTGGGTCACCGATGGCATGGGTGACAAAGAAGACGACCAACGAGACCCCTACCACCACCAGGACCGACCAGAGGAGACGTCTGATCAGATAGTTGGTCATCGTCATTCCCCAATTTGCTAATGGCGCTCAGGCGAGGATCGAACCTCGCCTGAGCGCTGCGTGGGTTTGGTGCCGATCTGAAAACTGGTCGAAGCCGAGGGCTCACCGCCCGGGTCTTCGGATAGGCTCCTACTGACTGACCGTCATTTCCTTGACCAGGACGCGACCGTCAAGCCGTGGCATCCACTCCAGACGCTTGGACAGGCCATAGATGTTCTCCAGGTTGAGCAGGAAGATGCAGGCTGCCTCCTCGTTGATGATCTTGACTGCCTTGCGGTACATCTCCTCCCGCTTGGCTGGATCGGTCTCTGTTGCCGCCGTCTCGACGAGCTTGTCCACCTCAGGATTGGCATAAGCGGCCTGGTTGCCCTTGCTGGTGAAGAGCCCGGAAAGGGTACGGCTGGCATCTAGAAGCTCGTTGTCGTGGGAAGAGAACTGGAGATCGGGAGCCTTCTCCGCACCGGCGAAGAGTAGGTCTAGCCAGGTCTTCCATTCCACGATCTTGACGTTGACCTTAAGCCCGGCCTCGGTGAGCTGCCCGGCCACGGCCTCGATCAGCTCCTTGTCCTTGAGCCAGCGGCCGCTCTCGCCAATGAGGTCTACCGACATCCCCACCGCTCCGGCTTCCTTGAGCAGCGCCTTGGCCTTGGTCAGGTCATAGGGGAAAGCCTTGACCTCCGGGTTGTAGCCGAAGTGCCCTTTGGTCAGCAGTTGCCCATCGGCAGGCACGGCGAAGCCACCATAGAGACTCTTGGCCAGGGCCTCTTTGTCAACAGCGTAGTTCAGTGCCTGGCGCACCTTCAGGTCTGCCAGTTTGCCCTTCCTGGTGTTGATGCGGATCCAAGGAAACTCTAACCCAGGCCTGTGGGCTGCTTTGGGCACATCCTTGACGTACTCGGGGATGAGGCCCCTCACCAGGTCCACCTCGCCGGCCTTCAACGCCGCCAGCCGTGTGGCTTCCTCCGGAATGGGGCGTATGATCACCCGGTTGATCTTGGGTGCTCCACCCCAGTAGGCCTGGTTGGCCTCCAGGGTGACGTGATCGCCTTTCTTCCACTCCACGAACTTGTAGGGCCCGGTCCCGACGGGGTAGTTGGGAAACTCAGCCGCCTTCTCCGCGGCATACTTTGGCGGCACGATCTTCAGCCAGGTCAGGCGGACCGGCAGGATGGGCAGAGGGCCGCTGGTAATGATGTCCACCGTGTAGTCGTCCACCGCCTTGGCGTCGGTGATGCCTTCCACGTAGGATAGTTGCTGCGACTTGAAGGCCGGATCAAGAATCCGCTTGACGCTGAAGACGACGGCTGCGGCGTTGAGCGCCTCCCCGTTGTGGAACTTGACCCCCTTCCTCAAGGTCAGGCGCCAGGTGGTGGCGTCAACCTGCTTGTAGGACTCTGCTAGGCCGGGCACAACGGCCATGGTTTTGGGATCGCGGAAGAGCAACATCTCATAGATATTGTCGTTCACCGCACGCTCGTTGCCGTCATCAGCGTACTGAGGGTCGAGAGTGGACGGGTCGCCGCCGATGGCGATGACCACCTGCACCGGTTTGGGCGTGGGGGCGGCACAGGCGTGGCCGCGGGTGGTATGGGCGTGGGTGGCACCGGTGTGGGCGTTGGCCCACAGGCGGATAGTAACAGCGAAGCCAGGATCACCATGGTCAGTAACCAGTAGAACTTTGCTTTCATCTGTTTCTCTCCTCTTCATGAACCGAGATACATAGAAGTTAGCAACAGGCTCTTATCATATCTCACCTCCTTGCTTCCCCGGAAAGATCCACCCGGTCGGAGAGAAGGTTATACCACGCGATGGGCGAAGAAGTTCTCGAAGCCTGCCGCCTGCACACGTTGGCGGATGACACTTGCGTCTGTGGTGTAGAGCCCCAGTTCCTTCATGCGCTCTAAGTACACTGAACCGGAGAAGGTGTACTTCTGCATCAGCCCCTCCTCGGTCTGCATCTGTTCTCGAACGAAGGCGATGGCATCGCCGATGGCCGTACTGCGCGACAGCTCCACCAGGGGCCTGCCCAGGGCGTGGCGCACGGCGTTGTAGCCGGCCAGGACGCCGGTGCAAATGGCCTCGGTGTGACCCACCAGCAGCCCCGCCTTCTCCCCGGCGCAGAACAGATTTTCCAGGCCTTCGACCTTGAGGGTGTTGTCTCGCGGCGACATGGCCAGGTAGCGAATTGAGTTGCCAATACCGCCAGCGTAGGGATCTTCGTAGCGGGCGTTTTCTAGGCCGGGGATGCGCCGCAGGTCGGCTAGAGGATAGAAGGGCGTCATCTGGGTGATTGGACACATCTCACGGAAAACGTCTAACGAACCACGGTTGCT
>DYIS01000192.1 GCA_020723545.1 Ktedonobacter racemifer | reverse complement strand
GCTCGTAGGGACATGGTTCGACGCCGCGACGCGCGTGAATTCGTGGTGGAAAATTGAAGGCGCCGCCCCCGCGAATGATGACAACGCTTCTGCGCTGGTCGGCGCGAACGTCGCAGAAAAATGGCGTGTCAAGGTGGGTGACGAAATTACGGTGCGCTATCGCGAATCGAACAAGACTTTACGCATCGCGGGTATCTTGAGTACGGGCGGGGCGGAAGACGATCAAATTTTCGTATCGCTCGCCGCCGCGCAGCAGGTGGCGAATCGCCCAGGGCTGGTGAGCCTCGTGCAAATAAGCGCGCTTGGCACCCAAGTGCCGATTGAGGAGACCGCGCGCGCCCTGGAGCAAGCGATTCCCGACGCGCAGGCGAAAACGGTGCGGCAAATCGCGGAAGGCGAGGTCGCGTTGATCCGCCGCGTGCAGTTGCTGCTCGCGCTCATCGCCGCAATCGTCCTGATGGCAGCAGCAGTGAGCGTCGGCGCGACGATGATGACGGTGATGTTGGAGCGGAGGCGCGAGATCGGCTTGATGAAAGCGATCGGCGCGGAGGCGCGGCGTATCGGCGCGCTCTTTCTCGCCGAAGCAGGGGCGATTGGCATTGTGGGAGGAATCGTCGGCTACGCGCTGGGATTCGCGTTCGCACAAATCATCGCACAGAGCGTCTTTGCGTCTGCGGTCGCGCCCAATGGGTGGGTTGGGGTAAGCGCGCTTGCAATTGCCGTGACCGTCGCCGTGATTGGAAGTGTGATTCCTGTGCAGCGCGCGCTCGCCGTCGAGGCGGCGGTAGTTTTACGAGGAGAGTGAGAATGACAAAGACCATGATCGAACTGCGTGAGGTAACCAAAGAATACAACGGCGCGACGCGTGCGCTCGACCGCGTCTCGCTCGACATTGCGGAAGGAGAATGGGTCGCGGTGATGGGTCCGTCGGGGTCGGGCAAGACTACGCTGCTTAATCTCTTGAGTTGCCTCGACCGACCGACGAGCGGAACGGCGATTATTGACGGCGCAGATGTGACGCGACTTACGGCACACCAGTTGACCCGGTTCCGCCGCGAAAAGGTGGGCTTGGTTTTTCAGCAGTTTTACCTGGTGCCGTATTTGACCGCGCTGGAGAATGTCATGCTGGCGCAATATTTTCACAGTATGCCAGATGCGCACGAGGCGCGCGCAGCACTAGAGCAAGTCGGATTGGGTGGACGCTTTCACCATTTGCCGTCGCAGTTGTCGGGCGGCGAACAGCAGCGCGTCTGCGTTGCGCGTGCCTTGATCAATCAGCCGCGCATCATCCACGCCGATGAGCCAACAGGCAATCTCGACGCGGCCAACGAGCAGATCGTGCTGGAGTTGTTTCGCCAGATGCACGCGCGCGGTCACACGATTGTACTCGTGACGCACGATGCGACGGTGGGCGCACTCGCGGATCGGGTGATGCGCTTAGAGCATGGACGACTTGTCGGCGAGACCAAGGGGAATCCAGACAAGACCCGATTTAAGGTTGCTCCTGCGACTTACATTGAGACTGTTTCCTTTGAAAAAAGTTGACGAGCTAGGTAGCAGTGGCAAGTGAGACAGGCGCACCGCAAGATGGGCAATTCTCCAAGCGCCTCAGTTATGGCTTTCGGAACGTTCAGGTGTACATCCGTAAGATGCTCCTCGGCTTTCTGCCGCGTGCCCATCACATCCTAGCTCCACACTTATTGACGTAGAGCCCGGAAAGTATTGACAAGGGCCGGTGAATGTGATAGAGTTCCGCCGATGCAGCGTTCTACCGGCGGTCAGGCCTGGTCCGGATTCCGCAACAGGGTCTTGTGCCGGCGGCGTATAGCCCCGGCGGGTAGGGGTGGTTTTCCCCTAGAGCCATTCATTCCAGTTTTGATAGTTGGCAGGGTTTCCAGTAACCAGTACCAGTACTGTACCAGTAGCAAATAGAGCCGAAGAGGCTCTATTTTTTGTGTCTGAAAGGCAAGGCGCTCGTGACTCGACTCAAACTGCCCGGTATCATCGACGCCCACGTCCACCTGAGGGATCCTGGCGCCGTGCACAAGGAGGATTTTTACACTGGGACGGCGGCGGCTCTGGCCGGCGGCGTTGTGGCCGTCCTCGATATGCCCAACAACCCAGCCCCCACGGTGGATGCTGAGGCTCTCGCCGAGAAAAACCGGGTTGCAGCGCAGAAGGCCCTCTGCGACTACGGCTTTTACCTGGGGGCCTGCCAGGATAACTTCGTCCATCACCGCCACCTGGCCCGGCAGGTCCCCGGCCTCAAGATGTACCTGGACAGCACCCATGGCCCACTCTTGATCGACGACCTGCCGAGCATGATGTGGCACTTTCGGAAATGGCCCGGGAGCCGGCCTATCCTGGTGCACGCTGAAGGCCGCAGCGCGGCGCAGGCCATCATCCTGGCGCTCTTGTACAAGAAGCGCCTGCACCTCTGCCACGTAAGCCGCCAGGCGGAGATCGAGCTCATCGCCCTGGCCAAAAGGCGCACGGCCAGGATCACCTGCGAGGTGACACCCCACCACCTCTTCCTGACCGGAGAGGACGCCAGGTGCCTGGGCAGCCTGGGCTACATGCGCCCAACCCTGGGCGCCGCCGAAGACCGAGAGGCCCTTTGGCGCCATCTGGATGTGGTGGATGTCATAGCCTCCGACCATGCCCCCCATACCCTGGAGGAGAAGCAATCCGACCACGTGCCCCCCGGCGTACCCGGCCTGGAGACAGCATTACCGCTCCTCCTGACCGCCGTGGACCGGGGACGGCTCTCCCTCCAGCGCCTGGTGGAGATGTGCAATTCTGCCCCAGCCCGCATCTTTGGACTTAGTCTGGGCGCTCAGACCTACGTGGAGGTGGAGAGCGAGGACGAATACGTCATCCAGGGCAAGGACCTCTTCACCAGGTGCCGGTGGACACCCTTTGAGGGCATGAGGGTGAAAGGCCGGGTGCGGACGGTACACCTGCGTGGCGCGAAGGTGTACCAGGATGGCCAGATCCTGGCCCAGCCTGGCTTCGGGCAAAGCCTATTCTCTACCACAACCAGGAGAAGCACATGATCACGATGACCCCAATCCCGGGTAATTCCTTCTACGGCAGGGACATCCTCTCGGTGGACCAGTTCGCCAGAGATGACCTGGAGTACATCTTCGGCGTGGCCGAGGGCATGCGCGACATCGCCCGTGGCCCGGGCTCCTCGGACCTCCTGCGGGGTAAGGTCTTGTCTTGCCTCTTCTACGAGCCCAGCACCCGCACCAGCTCCTCCTTCGTCGCCGCCATGTCGCGCCTGGGGGGGAGCGTCATCCCAATTAACGAGGTGCACTACTCCTCGGTGACTAAGGGGGAGTCCCTGCCCGATACCATCCGGACCCTGGAGTGCTATTCCGACGTCATCGTCCTGCGCCATCCGGAGACGGGCTCGGCTAGGATCGCCGCGGACTTCGCCCGCATACCGGTCATCAATGGCGGAGACGGCATCGGCGAACATCCCACCCAGGCCCTCTTAGACCTGTTCACCATTCAGGAGGAGTTGGGCCACATCGACGGCCTGTCGGTGGTGATGGTGGGCGACCTAAAGTACGGCCGCACGGTGCACTCCCTGGCACGCCTCTTGAGCCTTTATAACGTCAGGATCCTGTGCGTCGCGCCCGACGTGCTCCGCATGCCCGACCGGATCATAGCCCAGCTTCAGGAGCGGGGCATCCCCACCGGGGAGACGGCGGATCTTAACGTCGTGCTCGCCGACGCCGATGTCCTCTATGTGACCCGGGTGCAAAAGGAGAGATTCGAGGACCAGGCCCTCTACGAGCGGGTCAAGGGCTCCTATGTGATCACGCCCCAGACCCTCCGCCGTGCCAAGGAGAAGATGGTGGTCATGCACCCGCTGCCCCGTGTGGGCGAGATCAGCTACGAGGTGGACAGTGATCCCCGGGCGGCCTACTTCCGGCAGATGGAGAACGGCATGTACATTCGCATGGCCCTCCTGGCGGCGGTACTGGGGAAGACTTAAGATGGCCTCCTTTCTGGAAAAACTAGAGTGTACTGTGGCGGAAAACCGAAGCCTGCTCTGCATCGGCCTGGACCCGGACCTGACCAGGATGCCGGAGCGCTTTTCTAGAGACCCCGACCCGGTCTTCGCCTTCAACCGGTCTATTATCGACGCCACCGCTGACCTGGTCTGTGCCTACAAGCCTAACATCGCCTTTTACGAAGCCCTGGGCATCGACGGCCTTCAGGCGCTGAAAAAAACCATCGCATACGTGCCTCAAGGCATCCCGGTGATCCTGGATGCCAAACGGGGCGATATCGGCAGCACTGCCCAGGCCTACGCCCGGGCGGCCTTCGAATACTGGCGGGCCGATGCCGTCACCGTGAACCCTCTCCTGGGCTACGACGCTGTGGAACCCTTCTTGACCTACGCCGACCGGGGTGTCCTCCTGCTCTGTCGCACCTCCAACCCCGGCGCCTCTGACTTTCAAGGCCTTCCCTGTCCGGACAGGCCCTTGTATCTGGTCGTCGCGGAGAAAGCCCTGGAGTGGAACACCGCGGGCAACGTGGGCCTGGTCATGGGAGCTACCTATCCCCGGGAGCTGGCCCTGGTGCGGGAGATAGCGCCGGACCTGTGGTTCCTGGTCCCCGGGGTGGGCAGCCAGGGGGGTGATCTACAGGCTGCCCTACGCGCCGGGCTCGACGCCCGGGGGGCCGGCCTCATCGTCAACGTATCGCGGCAGGTGATCTACGCCGCTGACCCTCGCACTGCCGCCCAAGGTCTCCGGGATGCCCTGAACAAGATACGGGACGAAATGATGGCTGCCCCCTCTGGACAGGGTGTGGCCAACCGTCGCCCGGAAGGCCAAAGGGAAACGCTGGTCCGGGAACTCCAGCGCATCGGTGCGGTGAGGTTTGGCGATTTCACCCTGAAGTCCGGGGCCCCGTCGCCGATATACCTGGACTTGCGCCTCCTGGCCTCCCACCCCGATGTCCTGGCACAGGTGGCCCGCGCCTATGTCCAGGTGCTGGAACGGCTTGAGTACCATCGCCTGGCGGCCATACCCTACGCCGCACTGCCCATCGGCACCGCCGTAGCCCTGGAAACGGGGAGACCCCTGATATACCCGAGAAGAGAGGCCAAAGAGTACGGCACCAGAAAAGTCATCGAGGGGGAATTTCGGCCCGGGGAAACCGCCGTGGTCTTGGATGACGTCATCACCACCGGCGCCAGTAAGGTCGAGGCCTTGAGCTCTCTCAAAGAGGCTGGCCTGCAGGTGCAGGACGTGGTGGTGCTCATCGATCGAGAGCAGGGCGGCAAGGCCTCCCTAGAGAGGCGGGGCTACCGCCTCCACGCCGTCATGACCATCACGGAGATGGTGGAGGCCCTGTCTCGGGAGGGCCTCATCACCGGGGACCAACGCGCCGCTGTTCTTCACTACCTGGGCCGGACGGGCTGAACGACACCCTAAGGGGCCGATACAGGCATTTTACCGCGGAGAACGC
>DYIS01000191.1 GCA_020723545.1 Ktedonobacter racemifer | reverse complement strand
CCCCAATAGCCCCAGGAATGTCTGGCAAGCGTTCGTCAGATGCGTACCGAGTTGGGAAGCGTCTCGGGCGGGAAACTCCTCAGCGACCCTGACCAAGGTCTTCATGATCTCCCGTGCCGTGCTGCTGCCCGCTCCAGTCTCCTGACGGGCGAGGCGAGCCAGGAAATCATTCACCAGTACATCGTCAAACATCTCAGCCTCCTCTGATAAGCTCTGTATTGCCGGGTTACCTGGGCACTTCAGTCAGGGTGGCACTCGTCCGGATGAGATTGCCCCCTGTTTCGGGGCTCCAAGGGCCAGCGAAGCCCCGGAAATACTGCTCCTTCAGGACAGCCGTCAAATGGGCAGCGAATAGCTCGGCGGCCGTGCAGTATGCCAGAGGGCTGAACTCCTCCCGAACCTCCCCCTTGACTGGCAAGACCACGTCGGCCTGAGGGGCGATCTCCTGATCTCCCTCTGGCACAATGGCTATGACCGTGCGTCCCAGCCGCTTCATCACCCCGACCAGCTCGGCGGCGCGGCTGTACCCATGGCCTGCTGGGGAGACGAGGAAGGTCGGGGTGCCGGCCTCCCGCACGAAGTACTGCAGATGGGACCATTCCTCGGTGTCCTGGTCCACGGCGTGCCGTCCCGCTGCTTCCATGACCTTGGCAGCGCTGAAGAGGGCCGTACCGTAGTTGGGGCTACCTCCCACGAAAACGAAGTTACTCTCCTCTTTCACCTGCTCAGCCAGATCGCCCGTCAGCGGGTCTATGCCCTGGATGGTAGCCTCCATAACGTCGACAAAGGTCCGCAAATCATGGCGCAGGTCGGTGGCCTGCGAGGTCGTGATGCTGCCCCTCGCCTCTCCCATGCGCAGGGCGATCAGATACAGCATCAGCAGGGTAGCCGTGTAGGAACGTACCCCTGGCGCGAAGGCGAAAGGCCGGACCTGCATATCCACGATCCTCTCCGCAGCCTTAGCGATGGAGCTATCCGGGGTGGCAGTCACGGCGATGGCTGTGCCCCCGGCCTTTCAGACCAGGGTTACAGCCTCGATGGTACGGCTGACCGCGCCTGAAACGGAGACGCCCAACACCAGGGGATATCGCCGCAGCTATTGGAGCGATAGGGAAGGAAGTGGACAGGGTAGATCATTCCCTCCTTCCCAGCGACGGATACGGTGGATGAAAGCTTCCACCTCGGTCAGGTCCTTCTTGCCCGGGTGAAGGTCGAGCGAAGTGCAGGCGTCCACACCCCAGGGCCTCACTATTTCCAGTGCTTGGGTCACGTTTTCGGAGTTCAGCCCCCCGGCCAGAATGACCGGTTTGTCGCACTCTTCCACGATGCGGCGGCTGACTCGCCAATCGTGAACCTGGCCGGTCTCGCCAATCCGGTTCCCAATCATGGTATCCAGACAAAGAAAATCACCATACGCTTCAAAGCGACGTGCCAACTCCAGGGGCTTCCAGTGCGGCTCTCGGTGAGCAAGCCGCACAGCCACGCCGATCATCAAGCCCCTGTCCCTCACCCCTCGGCGTACCTGGGTCAGGGCATAGGCTGCTTCATCTTCAGGTCCTTCCAACAGACGGGCCGACGTCATCACCACATCAGGCCTCACCTGCCTTGCGACCTTGATGATGTCCTCCAGCTCGATGGAACGGGGAAGAGCCACGCTGAGGACGGAGGCGGGCAGGCATTTTACCGCTGCCCGGGCCCGCCGTAGGGAGGTGTCGTCATGCGGCCAGACGTCGAAGCCCACGTGGTCAGCGCCCAGTGCGGCGATGCCCAGGGCATCCTCGACCATCAAATTCACCCCGTAGATCTGAATCTTAATCAAGAGCTCACCCCTCGTTCCTTTAGGAAACTCCAGACAGCCTCGAGGTCAGGTAAGCCGGCTCGCGGGCCGACGGCGGTCACCGACAAGGCAGCTGCGGCGTTGGCGAAGGTCGCCGTCGTGGACAGGGGCCACCCCCTCAGATAGCCGGTCAGGAAGGCGGCATTGAAGCAATCGCCGGCGCCGGTGGTGTCCTTGACCTCTACGGCAAAGCCGAGGGACTCCACGGTCTCATCGTCGCTGACGACCAGACAGCCGTCCTTGCCCAGGGTGACAACCACCAGACGGGGCCCGTGCGCCAGCATTTGCCGGGCTGCCTCGGGCAGGCTCACGCCCTCGTGCATCACGTTGGCCAGCCCTGGCCGGTTGAAGAAGACGATGGCGGTGCTGCTCAGGATCACTCGGAGCCTGGCCGTGTCGGCCACCACCGTCGGTTCCACGTCAATGGCAACCAGGGTATTTCCCTCATGAGCCACCTTGGCCAGGCGCTGGAACAGGTCGAGATCCCAGGGCATAGTGTACAAGACCTTCGCCCCGGCGATGTAGTCCACAGCAGCCTGATCTAGTTCGATACCATCGCTATAAACAGGCACCCACACGATGGCCCTTTCGCCAGTTTGGTCCAGCAGGATCACGGTGAAGTTGCTCTCGGTATTCGAGCGCACGCGCAGGTGGTCAATGGCCACCCCGAAGCGGCGAAAATCCTCGATGAGGAGGCGGCCATTTTCATCATCTCCTACCGAGCCCAGGAACCCCACCTGCAGGCCGAGGCGACTGGCGGCACAGGCGAAGTTGTCCCATGACTTTCTGATCATGACCTGGCAGGTCCTTGACCTGCAACTCCAGGTCAATGCACGCTCCTCCAACGGCTACGATGTCCACAGTCCCCCCTTGTTTACAGGAATAGATCTACCAGTTGCCTGGACCTGGCATTCACCAGCCCCCGATCGGTGATGCGCAAGCCCGAGGCAACCGGCAGGGTGAAACTCGCCAGACGCATCAGCAGGTGAGGGGGATGCATTCCCAGTGTGCCGGCAGCAGCCTCAAAACGGCGCAAGGCTTCGCTCATCTGGGAGACGGGCTCCATGGCCATGATGCCCCCGATGGGCAGCTCTACCAAGGCCAGCACCTCCTGCCCTCTGACCACGACCAGGCCCCCGCCGACCCGGATAAGGGCATTGGCGGCCATGGCCATGTCGGCTGGATCCCGCCCGATAACCACCAGGTTATGGGTATCATGGGCATAAGTGGTGGCTACGGCCCCCGCTTGCAGGCCCAGGCCCCGCACCACGCCCTGCCCTCGCCTGCTAGACGGGGGAGAGAGGACGACACTGCGCCCGTAACGCTCGAAAACGGCGATCCAGGCCAGGTCATCAGCCAATTGGACTATTCCCTCCCGCACCTGTAGAATGGCTCTCCCCTCCTCGGTAGCCGTGGTGTGGGGATCGGAGACGATGACCCTGACCTGTATCTCCCCCTCGAGAATGGGCGCCCGCAGTTGAAAGTCCGCCTGGCACAAGGGAGGCAGCCTGACCGAGCCTCTCGCCCCCCAAAGGGTCTCTTCTGGCCCCGGACACCAGCTCAGCTTCCCCCCTCTCACCACCACCTGGCCGTCCACCAGGACCGTGTCCACGGCGAAGCTCTCCAGACTGTCTACTAGCACGATGTCAGCAGCCTTGCCGGGAGCGATAGCCCCGCGGTCGTGAAGTCGCAGCCGGCGAGCCGGCTTGACGGTTGCTGAGCGCAGGGCCTCGACCGGCTTCATGCCCAGCTCCACAGCCCGACGCAGGACTTGGTCCAGATGGCCTTTCTCATTCAGGCGATCCGGCGCCACATCGTCGGTCACCAAGAGGACATCGGGGTCTGAGGGGAGTTGCCGGAGGGCGGAAATCACCTCCGGGGTCATGGTTCGCTCCTGCATCTCCACGGTCACGCCCAGCCGGAGCTTCTCCAACATATATTCGGGTTCCATGAAGGTGTGATCTGAGTCAATCCCGGCAGCCAGATAGGCATTGAGTTCCCGCCCTCTGAGCAAAGGATTATGGCCTTCGATGACCACCCCTGCTTTCCGGCCGGCCTCCAGGATGCCTATGATTCGCTCCTCCCCCCCGATGACGGCCAGGAAATCCATCACCTCGGCCAACCCCACCACCCGCTCCCAGGCCAGCATCTCCTGGGCCTCGAGGGGGCCGATCTCGCCGCCACTGGTCTCTAGCCCCAGGGCGGAAGGGACACAGGTGGGAACCAGGAAGCAGACCTTGAGGGGGAGACCGGCGCTGGCCGCCCACATCAGACGGATGCCCTCCAACCCCAGGACGTTGGCCAGTTCATGGGGGTCCTCGGCCACGGTGGTGGTGCCGTGGAGCAAGACCGCTTCGGCGAAGCGAGCCGGGGTGACCAAGCTGCTCTCGATGTGCATGTGGACGTCAATGAGACCAGGAACAGCTAGCTTCTCCCGGGCCTCGATGACCTGGGCTGCCTGCCGAGGGGGCACGCTGCCCGGCGATTCCACGCAGACGATCTTCCCAGCGTAGACGCCGATGTCGGCTGGCTGTATCTCGCCCGTCAACACGTTGACCAGGGAGGCACCTCGGACTAGCGTATCCAGAGGGATTTTTCCCAGAGCTGCCTTGACCAGAAACATCTTCTCCCCCTAGCTCACCCTGCCGAATAGCATCTCCTTAAACTTGACCGCGTCCACGGCGAAGCAGACCTCGATGTTTGCTTCCTTCTGCAGTACCCCAAAGCGATCCACCACCGTCTCCCCTCGGGTCAGCTCGCCGATGGTCTCCACGTCTGCGTACTTCTTCTCGGCCTGGGTGCACACGCTTCGATCCAGGGCCACCGCCATGGCCACTGGATCAGGGAGGGTCAACCCGCTAAGGCCGAGCCACTCTCGACAGACCTTCAGGGCATTTCGGTTGCAATCCAGGGCGAAATCGGCGTAGGGCGTCCCAAGGGCCCTCATCCGCCTCATGTCCCCCTCGTCCAGCAACGAAGGCCCCAGACAATGCTCCCAACCGACCATCAGGATGGGCATGCCAAAATGGAAGACGATCCTGGCCGCCTCGGGATCGCACCAGATGTTGTATTCAGCAGCCGGCGTGATGTTGCCAACGACATTGGCCGCCCCGCCCATGACGTAGACTTCCTTGACCTGCTTGGCGATGGCTGGTTCCCGCAACAAAGCAGTGGCGATGTTGGACAGGGGACCCAGGGTCACCAGGGTGATCTCGCCAGGGGCCGAACGGACGGCCTCGACAATGGCTTCCACGGCGTGTTTGGGTTGAGGTTGTCGTTTCGGCGCGGGCAGGTTCAGCCCTCCCATCCCATCTTCACCGTGGAAGAACCTTGCATCCACGTGGGGCCGCAGGAGGGGCTTGGCCAGCCCCTTGTAGACGGGGGTCTCCATCCCGCATAGTTCCACAGTGTTCAGGGCGTTTTTGGCTCCCTGGTCCACATCTACGTTGCCGGCCACAATGGTGATGGCCTCGACCTGGATGCCCGGCGTCCTCAGGGCCATGAGGATTGCCACCGCGTCGTCCGAGGCCGTGTCGGTGTCAATGAGAAACCTTCGCATGGCGTTCCTCCTGCACAAGTTTGCACTTCACTTTACCATCCCTTGCTCCACCCCGTGGAAGTAGCCGTACAGGATCACCGCACTGAGAAGCATGAGCCCGC
>DYIS01000190.1 GCA_020723545.1 Ktedonobacter racemifer | reverse complement strand
GTGATCGATGGCAGCAACAGCCATCGAGTAGGGGTGATCATCGGCTCCGGTATCGGAGGGATCAGCACGATCGTCGAGCAGCAGAGGGTGATGGAAACCCGGGGACCAGGCCGCGTCAGCCCCTTCGCTGTTCCCATGCTCATCGTGGACATGGCCGCCGGTCAGGTAGCCATAACCTACGGGGCAAAGGGCCCCAATTACGCGCTGGTCTCGGCCTGTGCCACCGGCTCCAATGCCATTGGCGAGGCCTTCGAGACCATTCGCCGGGGAGACGCCGATGCCATGATCTGCGGCGGCACCGAGGCGCCCATCGTGCCTCTGGCCCTGGGGGGGTTTATCAGCATGCAGGCCATCTCCAGACGCAACGCCGAGCCCGCGCGGGCTTCGCGACCCTTTGACCGTGATCGCGACGGGTTCGTGATGGCCGAGGGGGCAGGTATCTTGGTATTGGAGGAGCTGGGCTATGCTCGGTCCAGGGGGGCCAAGATCTACGCTGAGATCGTGGGCTACGGTGCCACCTCCGATGCCCATCACATCACCGCGCCGGCCGAGGCCGGCGAGGGCGCAGCTCGAGCCATGCAGATCGCCCTGGATAAGGCTCGCCTCGCCCCTGCGGAGGTGGATTACATCAACGCCCACGGTACCTCTACTGTACTGAACGATAAAAACGAGACCGCGGCCATCAAGACCGTCTTTGGGCATCACGCCTATAAACTGGCTATCAGCTCCACCAAGTCCATGGTTGGCCACCTCATGGGCGCTGCCGGCGCGGTGGAGGCCATTGCCACTATCCTGGCCATGCGGGACAGCCTGATCCACCCTACTATCAACTACGAAAACCCCGACCCGGAATGTGACCTGGACTACGTCCCCAATGTGGCTCGGGCCAGAGCGGTGAGCGCGGCCCTCTCTAACTCCTTTGGCTTTGGCGGCCACAACGCCTGTTTGGCCATCAAGAAGTTCGACGGCTAGGGGCTCAGCCAGCACGGTCACAGTTGGCCCAACCCCTCATCGTCCCATCTTTCCCAGGGGCAGGAGGCACCGATGGCGAAGATCAAGGTGGTAACCGATAGCACCTGCAACCTGCCGGTGGAGCTTTTGAGACGCTACGACATCCACGTCCTGCCGATCAACGTCCAACTCGGCCAGGCGACTTTCCAGGAGGGCGTGAATCTGGATGACGAATACTTCTACGGGCAGGTGGAGTCGGGCGTGGTCCCCAAAACCTCGGTGCCAGCCGCCGGACCGTTCGCCCAGGTATACCGGGAGCTGGCCCCTGGCGCCTCGACCATCCTCTCCAGCCACATTACCGCCAGGCTCTCGGGCACCTGCCAGTCAGCCAGTGTGGGCGCAAGCCTGGTCCAGGGCGGAGCGAAGGTGGTGGTATACGACACCGCCTCGATCTCTCTGGGCACCGGCTTCATGGTTCTCAGGGCAGCCCAGATGGCAGAGGGCGGGGCCGGCGAGGAGGAGATCCTCCAGGCCCTGGACTTCATGAAGGCAAACACCAGGATCTACCTGACCCCGGCGACTCTCAAGTTCCTGCAGGCCAGCGGCCGGGTGGGGAAGCTGCAAGGCGCTCTAGCCTCGCTCCTGGACGTCAAGCCGATCATCAAGGTGGAAGGCGGTCTCCTGGAGGCCTTTGAAAAGGTCCGCGCCCGGAGAAGGTCGCTGGAGCGCCTGTTGGAGCTGACCGGGGAGGCCATGGGCCGGCGGCCGGTGGAGCTAGCCGTCGCCCACGCCAGGGCCCTGCCGGAGGCCCAGTGGCTTTGCCAGGAGGCCCAGAGGCGGTTGAACTGCCAGGAGGCCACGGTGCACGAGCTGGTCCACTCACTTACGGTGCACGGCGGCCCAGGCATCGTGGGGGTTATCAGTTGCCCGGCAGATAGTCCCCTGGGGCTGAGGAGCCAATCTTGAAGAGACATGCTCAGGTGGTGGGCTGGGGCAAGTACGTCCCGGCCAAGGTCTTGACCAACGAAGATTTAGCCCGGTTGGTAGACACCTCCGATCAGTGGATTCGCGAGCGTACGGGCATCAGCGAGCGCCGCGTGGCTGCTCCCAGGGAGACTACGGCAACCATGGCGATCCAGGCGGCCCAGGAGGCTCTGAAAATGGCTGACGTGAACCCAGCGCGGCTGGACCTGATCATCGTGGCCACCGCCACCCCCGACTACGCTTTTCCGTCGGTAGCGTGTCTGGTCCAGGACGCCCTGGGGGCCAGCCGCGCCGGCGCCTTCGACCTGGCTGCTGGATGCTCAGGCTTCGTTTATGCTTTGGCCACGGCAGCCCAGTTCATCCAAACCGGCGCCTATGACACGATCATGGTCATCGGCGCGGAGACCCTCTCCCGCATCGTCGATTGGACCGACCGCAATACCTGCGTGCTCTTCGGCGACGGCGCAGGAGCGGTGCTCTTGCGGCCCAACGCCGACGGCGGCGGCTTGCTCTCCTTCGTCCTGGGTGCCGATGGCTCCGGTGCCGATCTGCTCATTCTACCGGGAGGGGGTAGCAAGCACCCGGCCAGTCTTTCCACCGTGGAGGAGCGTCTGCATTACGTGAAAATGGACGGCCGCGAGGTCTTCCGTTTCGCGGTGAATGTGATGGGCAAGGCTGCAGTCCAGGCGATCAAGGCAGCGAACCTGGGGTTGGGGTCGGTCGATCTGCTGATACCTCACCAGGCCAACCTGCGCATCATCCAGTCTGCAGCGAAGTTCCTGAAGCTCCCTCCCGAGAAGGTATTCGTCAATCTGGAGAAGTATGGCAACACCTCTGCCGCCTCGATCCCCATTGCCCTGTGCGAGGCCATCGAAAACGGCCGGGTGAAACCGGGGGATCACCTGGTCCTGGTGGGGTTTGGGGCGGGTCTCACCTGGGCCGCAGCGGTGCTGAAGTGGGGGCCGGTGGCTGCTCCGGTGCCGGTCCCCTGGTGGAAGACGGCCTGGCACCGCATGCGAGGGAGACTATACGCCTTTAGGTCGGCCCTCATACGCTTGTGGCGCAGGGTCGATGCCCTGCTCGGCGGCGGCAGAGAGCCGGGCTGAGGCGTGAGGCGGGATGAAGGTGGAGCTCTTTACGGCGATTCAGAGTAGACGAAGTATTCGAAAGTTCCAGGATACCCCAGTGCCCAGGGAGGACCTCCGGCGAATGCTGGAGGCAGCCCGGCACGCCCCCAGCGCAACCAATCAGCAACCCTGGCACTTCGTAGTGGTTCAGGACCGGGGCCTCTTGCAGCAGATGGCCCAGGCGGTGGAGCATAAATTCTGCTCCCTCCTGGAGCGCTCAGAGAAGGTAGGAGCGCCCCGCCGCATGGAAGCCTACCTGCGCTATCTGCGCCGGTTCTCTACCTTTTTTGCTCAGGCGCCGGTGACCATCGCTGTGCTGCAGAAAGACTATGACCTGGTGGACCTGAACGCTATAGAGCTGATCCTGGGGCAGCAGCATGACCCCAGCCCTCACGGGGTCGCCGCCGCGGTAGAGAACCTGCTTCTTGCGGCCCATGCCCTGGGCTACGGTGCCTGTTGGACCCATGGGCCCCTGGTGGCGCGCAACGAGCTGGAGAGGCTCTTGGGCGTCGCCAGGCCCTGGAGACTCTTTGCCATGGTCCCGGTAGGGCTCCCGGCCGAGTCGCCGCCGGCAAGGCCACGAAAGCCTCTAGAGGAGATCGTTACGTTTTTGCCCTAGTTAGAGCACTGGTGTCCTGAACATGGCCCTCGGATCGCGATAACGGCTGTCCGGGCCTATGCGGCGTAGAAGGCCAGGCCCACCACGCCGGGGCCAGTATGGGTGCCGATGACCGGGCTGACGCTGGTCAGATGGAGTTCGCTAGGGTGAAACCGGGCGGCGATGCGCTCGCTCAGGGCCCGGGCTTCCGCCTCTGCCTGAGCGTGGATGACGGCCACGTGGAGCTCATGGGAGCCATTTGTTTTCTCCGCCAGGACCTCCGAGATGCGCTCCAGGGCTTTGGTCTTGGTGCGGACTTTTTCGAACACCTCCACCTTGCCATCATCGAGGAACAGGATAGGCTTGATGTTGAGCAAGGAACCCACCAGTGCCGCCGCGCCGCCGATGCGGCCGCCCTTTTGCAAGTACTTGAGCGTGTCAACGACGAAGTATACCTGGACCTTCCGAACCAGCTCCTCCACCAGACGGGCAACCTCGTCCAGCCCTTTGCCCTGTTCGGCAGCCTGGGCGGCGGCCAGGACCAGGAACCCCAGCCCCATGGAGGTGCTTTGCGAGTCGATGACCTTGACATTCGCACCAGGGAGCATATCCTTTGCGGCCAGTGCGGACTCATACGTGCCGCTGAGGCCTCCGGATATGGTTACGACCAGCACGCCGTCCCCCTGGGCGCTGGCTTCTTTGAACACCTCGAGGAAGTCCCCAGCCGATGGCTGAGACGTTGTGGGCAGAACATCGGCCGTAGCGAGCTTTTGGAAGAACTCTCCATCGGTCAAGTCTACGCCGTCCCTGAAGGTGCCGTCAGCGAAGTTCACGTTCAGTGGTACGACGCGGATGCCGTAACGAGCCACGAGTTCACTGGGCAGATAGGCCGTGCTGTCGGTGACGATCCTGACCATGGCTTGAACCCTCCTGTGCTGTCATAAGATTTTTTTGCAAAAAAACCAAAGAATTGCCGCCAAAAAACTGCCTCGGGATCAGGCGGTACGGCCCTCCCGGCCGGAGGCCGGAGAGATGCTCTGTAATACCTCTTGCAGAAACCGGGAAAGCTCCCGTCGTTTGTCCAGATCCATTTTGTCCAGGTAGCGCTGGTATTTTCTGGCGTACTCTAGGAGCGTGTCTAGCACTTCCTGATTGGCTCTCATGGTTAGCGTCACGCCCCCCGCCACGCCCGCCAGCAGATTCAAGCCGGACGCAATCCCTCCCTCACCGTTTCCCAGCGTTTTCAGCATCTTGCCGGGCTCCAGCTCGACGGGGAGGCGGGTCTTGATGCTCAGGACCAGGGCGGTGATCACGCGGCCGCAGTAGGCCAGCGGTGAGCTGGTTTGGGGTATGGCTGATAGAAGCTCATCCAGGAGCTCATCCTCATCGATCTGGCCCTGGTGAAGGCTGGTCAAGATCCTCTTCTTGGCCTGTTCCCATTCGCGACCCTCCGAGGCATCGCCAGCAAGCCGGGTGAGCACTTCTCGGGCTTTGGCGATGGGGTAGAAGACCACGGAGGAGCGGCCCGGCCCCGAGTTTTTGTCAGGTAGCCGGTATTCCGAGGCTACCAGGCCTTTGCTCTCCAGCACCCTGAGCATGTCGTAGGCGGAAAAGCGGTTCACCCCTAAAGTCTGAGCCAGCACCGAATAGTGGACCGGCTTCTGCGCCTCACGGTACAGTTCGGAGAGCTTTTCGAAGAAGGCCTGCTGTCGGAAGGTTAACTTCATCGCTGTTTCCAAAAAAACCAAAATTTTCATTATTATACTCCCTTTTATCCAGAATTGCAAGTTCTTTAACTAGTTCTTGTCGGAAAACTCATTTTTCATGGTGTCGTCTGCGGTGATGACG
>DYIS01000189.1 GCA_020723545.1 Ktedonobacter racemifer | reverse complement strand
AGGCGCAAGCCTCGTGGGTTCGAATCCCACCCTCTCCGCCAAAGATCACGGGAGTGCAGCCAGCAGGTACCCAGAGCTGGAGCCGAATTCGACAGCCTACAGGCGCGTTTAGCGGCAAAATCGAATACTGGCCATAAAGTGGCACAGGGGTTGCTTTCAGTTCGACGGTGCGCTTCGGTGCCATTCGGTGGCCCAGATCCATTGACCAGAGCTGGAGAGGTCGCATAGTTTGGTCTAGTGCGCGCGCCTGGAGAGCGCGTAGGCAGAAATGCCTCGTGGGTTCAAATCCCACCCTCTCCGCCAGACAAAAACGCCACCGGGATAATACCCGGTGGCTTTATCTTTCCTGCCTTCTTTACTAAAGAAGCGTTACCTCAAACCGACGAGCGCATTCACCGCAGGGAGTGCGTTGCCGATCCTCCCGCCCCGATCCAGATCGGGGCGGGAGGATCAACTGCACCCTTAGCGATCTGCGGAAAAATCTTGCCTTGGACTGCAGCCTTAAGGCTGCAGTCCAAGAATTCACCCTACGAAGGTGCCTGGTAGAAAAATCATCGGCCATATGCCGTCTGCGGGCTGCTATCTGCTTTCTGCCAGCATCTACCTCGCCTTGTACCGCGCCGACCACTCCCGGGTCAAGTCTAGATACTTACTGCCATAGGAAACGCTGGGCTCAATTTGCGTCCCCTCGAACCACTCGGCTGTTAAGGACGATCAACGAGGGAGTGAGATTGATGGCGGCCTGGAAAGAGGCAGTGTAATATTGGCCATCGTTCCGAGGCCTGACATGCGGAGAGGCCCGTCCCAACCGGGAGTCATCGTAGCCCGGCATCACCGTGGCCGTCAGGGCCTTATTGGTTCCATGCTGGCGGTTGTACTCCGTCCATTTGCGGTTCAAGGAGGCCATGGCGTAGGCGGGGTCGGCGGCCCAGGAGATGTCGAAGAAGTAGATGCTGTCGAACACGTCCAGGTACGATAGATCATCGCCCTCCCCCAGCCAAAAGGCCGAGCGGCCCGGGTCCACCTGGTCCCGGATCCAACGCCATGTCTCCAGGGGGGTTTGGCCATTAGTGGGAACCCGGCGCAGGGCCCAAAAGACCAGGACCGGTTTGCCGCCCCACCGCAGGAAGTTGGCGCTGCCGCTGTACCTGCCCATGATATACCGGAGTGCATCGGCTATCCGGCCCGGGCTGTTCAGCACGCCAGTGGCAGTGATGTCCAGGTAGATGGTGGACTGAAAGCCGGTGCCCTGGGTCACCGAGAGCAGCTTTGAGAAGCTCTCGTCGGTCTTGTGGCCTTCGTAGAACCAGGCGCTGACGAAGCCGTCGAGGCCCGCACCCCGGGCCTCCTCCGCCTGCCGGCGTAGAGTCCCTGGATCATGGGAGTCGTATCGCACTGCCGGCAGATCGGACATCTTGCCGCTATTCCAATCGCTATCTTCATACCAGGGAAAGAACAAAGCCAGCACCAACGGCGGGCCCAGGCGCAGTGGCAGGAGCCTGGTCGGGGTTGCCGATGGGGCGGGCCTGGTCGAGGTCGGTGTGGCCGTGATCAAGGCCGCGCGCAAGGCCGGTGTAGGTGAGGCGGTCAAGGTTGGGGTAGGCTGAGGGGTTACCGTCTCAGTGGGAACAGGCGTGGGGGTTTCCGTGGGTGCCACAGTAGGCGTGGCGCTGGGCTCCGGCGTGGCGGTAGGGGAAGGCTCAGCCGTGCTGCTCGGTGCTTCCGAGGGGGCTGGATCGGACCCGAGCAGCTTAAGATCGCTCACTCCGTCCCCCAATAAATCATAGACAAGCCAAAAACAAACTACGAAAAACGCCGCAGATACCAGCAGGGTGACATTGAAACCCCTGGGTCTGCGGCTGAACCCGCCACCATCGTTCCGGGCCAAAGACGAGCACCTCCAAAAGAAACAAAGCCGGGGCCAAAAGAGCCCCAGGCCTCAGGTTGAGTGTCAAAGAATCAAGCTGTCAGAGGAATCACAACCTAGTCGCTACCCGGCATCCCGGCCTTAGCCATCTCACCCTTCAAGTATTCGATGGCCGGTATCGAGGTGGGATCAACCCCGTATAGAAGGGCCAAGTAGTAGCTGACAAAATCGCCCAGGTGTACGGTATAAAACATCTGGGCCAGAGGGCTCAAGCCCCGGGCCTCCACCCGGACGGAACGAACCCCGGAGCGCTGCAGGAGCTCTTCGGTCACGCCAAAGCGCACCTTGGTGCGCGGATGGTCGTGAGAACAAGTCAAGAGCACGACCACGATCTCTTTCCCTAGCCGCTGCGGGAACTCGTAGCCGGCGACGGCATTGTGGTTAAGCTCGGGCATAAGCTCGAAGAAGGCCCAGGCTTTGGCGTTCTCGCTCATCTGGCCACGCCAGCGGCGGGCGACCTCGGACAGTGTACCGGAGCCATAGATAACCGGCAAGTGGTTATAGAAAGCAGAGGCGAGCTGCTTGGCCAGGTTTTTCTCCAGAGGCACGCCCTCGCTGATCTCGGCCTGGAGTTCCCCCATTACCTTAATGGACTCCAGCAAATCTGCGGACTTGTCCGAGACGAAGCCCACCTTTTGGAAAAGAGCTACCAGCGGCACGAATGAATGGCCCAGGGCGGCTCGAGGCTGGGATTTGTAGGAGAAGAGGTAAAGCGGAATGCCCGTATTCTCGGCCAAGTCCCGGAGCTTCCCCCCGGTGGTCAACGCCAGGAGCTTGGCCTTGCGCTCTCGGGCCTGCTGGAAAGCAGAAAGCGTCTCCTCGGTATTTCCCGAATAGCTGGAGGCGATGACCAGCGTGTGCTCGTTCACGAATCCGGGCACATCGTAGTCCCGGCAGAGCATGATGGGGACTCTACATTCCGAAATAGCCAAACTCCGGGCCAGATCGCCCCCGATGGCCGAGCCCCCCATCCCCAGGATGACCACATTTGCGACACGGGAATACTCAGGGGGAAGCGCCAGGCCTTGTATGTCATCCCACGCCTCCTGGCACTGCCAGGGCAGCTCTTTGATGCGCTGGAGCATGTCCAGGGGATCAAGCGTTGGATAGATGGTTAAGTCGTCCAGATCGACCAAAAAGGTCCCTCGCGTCCCGGTTATTTAATCTCCAACAGCTTGGACCAGACGTAGCCGGTGAGCGTCCCGCCCTTCACCCTGATCTTCAGCCATTTGTCGCTGGTGCCGAATCCCGCCAGCGTCACCGATTCGCCCGGAACGTCGCGTTCCAGAACCTCTACTTGCTGCCCTTTGATCAACGAGCCGACCTGCACGGAGCTGGTTTTGGGCTCCTTTCGAACCTTGGCCCCATCGCTGGCGATCACCACCGCCGACAGCGCTGATGGGGTAGGTGGAACCTCAGTAGGCGTGGCCAGGGCAACCCTGGTCGGGGTAGCCTCCAGGGTGGGTACCGGTGTAGTCACCTTGGTCTTCGTTGGGGCCGGCGTAGCCATCCCCAGCGGGCCTTTGTTGCTGAAGAGATTACGATAGGCGATGACACCGCCCAAGATCAGCACTGCCAGAATGAGCCCCCCCAGGACCGCCACCAGCATGGAGCGCAGGCCACCCGAGGTATCCTCGCCGTACTCGTCGTAGCCGCTCGTCTCCTCTGGGGCGGGCTCCTCCTCCGCGATCTTCCAGCCGCCCTTTCCCTCACCACCCTGCGCTGGCGACAGGGGCACGCCACCGGTTTTAGAGGGAGTGACCGCTGGCTCCTCCGGTGCCGCATACACCGCGGGTCGGGCGAAGCGCGGGCATTCCTTGAATTTGTCGCCCAGGCAGAAGGACTCCTGATGCCCCAGCTCTATCCACTGGGCAGGAGTGGCGCGATAACACCGGTGGTCGGTGGTCTGGAAAGGATAACAGCTATTCTGGTTATTCGCCAGACCCAAATACGGACAAGGTTCCAGTGATTTAGCCATGCCTATCACCTCCTGGTCGCCATCCCATAGCATGTAGGCCGCCGTCTTCTTTTAAGGATCAGACCCCGGTGAGCTGTCGCCCCGCGTTCAAGAGCCTTTGCACCTTCTCCAGGCTCCCCGCTTCGGTGTAGATGCGCACCAAAGGCTCGGTGCCCGACAGCCGCACCAGTAGCCAGGAGCCGTCAGCCAGCACGTACCGGAAACCCTCTCGGGTATCGATCTGGACGACCCTGACGCCATCCAGACTCCGCGGCCTGCCCCGGCTCAGGCGGGCTACTACCTCTTCTCGCTGTTCCGGGGCCATGGTTATATCCACTCGGTCGTAATAGTGCGGCCCAACCTTGCTGAAAAGATAATCCAGAAGCTGGGCCGGGGATTTGTTGGTCTTCACCATGAAGTCCAGGAGAAACAGCCCGGCGACGATGCCGTCCCGCTCGGGGATGTGCCCACGAAAGGCATAGCCACCGGATTCCTCGCCACCGATGATGGCATCCACCTCCAGCATCTTTGGCGCTACGTACTTGAAGCCCACCATGGTCTCGTAGACCGGGATGCCGAACATCTCGCCCAACCGGTTCAGCATGGAGGTGGTAGAGATGGTCTTGACAATGGGGCCTCTCCACCCCCGGACCTCCAGCAGATAGAGCGCCAGCAGGGCGTACACCTGCAACTGGTTGATGAATTGGCCGTTCTCGTCTACCAGCCCCACCCGATCGGCGTCGCCGTCGGTGGCGATGCCGACTTGGGCCCCGCAGGTACGGACCGTCTCGAAGAGCCTGGACAGGTTGGTAGCGATGGGCTCCGGGTTGTGCATCTCCGGGAAAACCGGGTTGCGCTGATAGTGGATCTCAATCACCCTGGTTTTCTCGCCGTTCAGGAGACGAGAGAACCATCCCAGGCCAGCGCCCCACATGGAATCGGCCACCACGGTGAGGCCGGCCTGGCGGAGGGGGCCGGTGTCCACCAGGGTGGCAACCTTGGACAGATATTCCGGGGCCGGATCAAAGACCTGGATCAAGCCCTGGGCCAGGGCATCATCCATCGGGAGCTGCTTGACGCTTCCAGCAGCCTGGATGTCCCGGATGCGCGCCTCGATGTCTCTCAGGGTTTCAGGCGTCGCCGCCCCGGCGTACTCCGAGCGGACCTTGAAGCCGTTCCAGGTAGCAGGGTTGTGGCTGGCCGTGATATTGATAGCACCAGCGGTTTTCTTGGCCAGCACCGAGTAGGAGATCACCGGAGTGGGGGATGGCCGGTCGCACAGGTAAGCGCGAATGCCGTTCCCCGCCAACACCTCCGCCGCAGCCGCAGCGAAGTGCTCCGAGGCAAACCGGGTGTCGTAGCCCACCACCATGCCGGCATCTGCTTTCCCGGTGGCTATGAGATAGTCCGCTACACCCTGAGCACATAGCCGCACGTTCTCAAAGGTGAAATCCTCGGCGATGGCCCCTCGCCAGCCATCTGTGCCAAAGATTATGCGGGTCGCCATAGACCAACCCTCTTTTACGAGTAAAGAATAGCTGATATCTCTGGTTGCTAGACTCTATCGCGCCAGTAGTTCAACAGGTCCTTCATCGTTTGCTCGAACGGGATCTGCGGCGCCCAGCCGGTCTGGT
>DYIS01000188.1 GCA_020723545.1 Ktedonobacter racemifer | reverse complement strand
GGGTGGGGTTCGGGGTGGAGAGCGGCAACCAGGCGATACTGGATTCCATCAAGAAACACCAGACCATCGACGACGTGCGCTCAGCCTTCCGCAATGCCAAGAAGGCGGGCCTGGCCACCATGGGCTTCTTCATGTTCGGCCTCCCGGGCGAGACCGCCCAGACCATGGATGATACCATCGACCTGGCCCTGGAGCTGGACCCGGAGATGGCCAACTTCATGATCACCGCGCCGTTTCCCGGAACTGAGCTATACGACATCGTCAAGAAGGACGGGCGCCTTTTCAGCCTGGACTGGTCCGACTACGCCATCCACGACGACCGGGCCCGCTTCGAGATCGGCACTGTGACCGCGGAGCTGGTGGAGCGCAAGTGGCACGAGGCCTACCGGCGCTTCTACCTGCGCCCGAGCCGGGTGCTCCAGAAGGCCCTGCGCCCGGATACCTGGAAGAACCTGCCTCGCTACGTCGGCACCGCCCAGCGCCTCTTCGTGAACCGCGGCAAACATGCCCCGTGGGCGTAGCTGGATGATTTTCGATTTCAGATTGCCGATTGTATCTGCTACCTGCTACCCGCCAACCACAGATTGCACTGATTACGCAGATTAAATCTGTGCCATCTGTGAAATCTGTGGTCTTGCTACCTGCTACCTGTATGCAGCAATTGACCGAAGAAGATAGACATTGGTGGTTCGCCAGCCGTACCCGTGCTCTGTTGGGGATGCTGGACCGGGCCGTGCCCTCCAGAAAGCTCCTGGTCCTGGACGTGGGCTGTGGGGCGGGGAACATGATCCACCACCTGAGCCGCTACGGGCAGGTGGTTGGCCTGGACATTTTCCCCAAGCCCCTGCTCATCTGCCGCGGCCGCGGCTACCAGGCCCAGCTCGGCGACGCCGCCCACCTGCCATACGCCGACTCCAGCTTCGACCTGGTGGCAGTCCTGGACGTCATCGAACACTGCGACGACGATCTGCTGGCGTTAAGCGAATGCCAGCGTGTGCTGCGACCGGGTGGCCTCCTGGTGCTGACAGTCCCAGCCTTCCCCTGGCTTTGGAGCCACAACGACGAGATCAACCGCCACCGCCGAAGATATACCGATGGGGAGCTCAAACGCAAGCTCTCGCAGGTGGGCACGCGGGTGCGGCGTCTGGCCTATAATAACTTTTTCATCTTCCCATTGGCGGCCGGCCTGATCCTGGCGAGAAAAATCCTGGGCCGGAAACCGGCACTCGCCGCCCCTACCACAGACGAGGAAGCCTACCAGGTGGAGATGGAGCCGGTGGCGCCGGCCTTGAATATGGCCCTCACGGGCATTGGCCGACTGGAAGCCGCTCTGCTCCGGTTCCTGGACCTGCCGTTCGGCACCTCCATCATCTGCATCGCCGAAAAGATTGGGGCGGCTCCGCCCCATTAACCCAAGCTTAACTTGACATCCTCTCAACCCCTGTGCTATATTTGCCCCCGCGCTAAAAACCGAGGGGCCGGTCGCTCCAGAGACGGGGCGCTTTTTTTGATGGTTAAGGAGGGTTAGCCGGTGATTCAGGTTGAAAACCTCACCAAGTATTATGGGCCTCACCCCGCAATCCAAGATGTGACCTTCCAGGTGAAAAAGGGCGAGATCCTGGGCTTTCTGGGGCCCAACGCCGCGGGCAAGACCACCACCATGCGCACCCTGACCGGTTTCATGCCACCCACCCGCGGCACCGCCCGGGTAGCCGGCTATGACGTATTCGCCGACTCCATTGAGGTCCGGCGGCGCATCGGCTACATGCCGGAGACCATCCCCCTGTATCCGGAGATGACGGTCCGCGACTACCTGGGCTTTTTCGCCGAGATCAGGGGCCTGGACCAGAAGGACCGGCGCGTGGACCAGGCCATGGAGATCTGCAACGTGGGCGACCGAGCCGATACCCTCATCGGCAAGCTCTCCAAGGGTTACCAGCAGCGGGTGGGTCTGGCCCAGGCGCTCTTGCACCAGCCTGAAGTGCTGATCCTGGACGAGCCCACCGTGGGGCTGGACCCCAAGCAGATCATCGAGGTCAGGGAGCTGATCAAGAGCCTGGGCGGTGAGCGCACGGTGATCCTGAGCACCCACATCCTGCCCGAGGTGAGCCAGACCTGTAACCGGGTGGTGATCATCAACGAGGGCAGGGTGGTGGCCGAGGACACCACCGAAAGGCTCACCAACCGGCTGCAGGGCGCAGAGCGCATTTTCCTGAAGGTGCAGGCGCCCGGCCCACAGGTGGCTGCCTTGCTGGAAAAAGCCCCCGGCGTGCTCTCGGTGGAGCCCAAAGGGGACGAGGGCTTTGAGGTCGAGTGCGCCCTGGGGAGCGAGCCCCGGCCCGCGCTGGCATCGGCGGTGGTACAGGCCGGCTACGGCCTCCTGGAGCTACGGCCAATGGGCATGAGCCTGGAGGAGGTATTCTTAAAGCTGACGTCCAATGAGGAGAAGGCATAGCTCCCGGCCTTCCGAAATGCTTGATCTGGAGGTTGACACGTGCGGAATACCCTGGCCATTGCTAAAAAGGAGCTAAACAACTACTTCGTGTCCCCGGTGGCCTACGTGGTCACCGCGGCCTTCCTAGTCCTCTGCGGCCTCTTGTTCTCCCTGAGCCTGAATTTCTACCGCGAGGCGAGCATGAGGTCCATATTCTATAACATGCCCATAATCTTGGTTCTCCTTTCCCCGGCCTTGACCATGCGGCTCCTGGCGGAGGAAACACGCTCTGGCACCATCGAGCTTCTGCTCACCGCGCCGGTGCAGGACTGGGAGGTAGTCCTGGGCAAGTTCCTGGGAGCCCTGGGCCTCTTGCTCACCATGCTGGCTCTGACGCTATTGTACGTGGTCATCTTGCTGGCCTATGGCAACCCCGACCGGGGGCCGCTCCTTAGCGGTTACCTGGGCATAATCCTTCTGGGCGGGGTGACCTTGTCCATAGGGGTGCTCACGTCCTCCCTTACCCAGAACCAGATCGTGGCGGCTATCCTGGCCTTTGTCGGACTACTGGTGTTGTGGCTCTCCGGCGGAGTGGGCAACTTCTTCGGCGGCTCGGCCCTGGGGAGCATCTTCTCCTACCTGGACCTGACCCAACACTACAACGATTTCGCTAACGGGCTCATCGACAGCTCCAACGTGCTCTACTACCTGAGTTTGATCGTGGCCTGTCTCTTCCTGGCCTCCAAATCGTTGGAAACCCGGAGGTGGAGTTAGATGCGCCGTCGTCTCGTCCCATACAGCGACTACATCGGCCTTTTCGGCCTGGTAGGCGTCCTGTCGGCCCTGGTTGCCTACCTCCTGCGCCGGAGCCTGGATCTAAGGGTGGAGGTCCCGTTGGTATTGGGGGCACTGCTCCTGGGGCTATTTGTCTACCTGAGGCCCCAGGACATTCAGAAGGCCCTGACCGGGCGCCAAGCCCGTTACGGCTCCAATGCCCTGGTGATGGCCATCGCCCTGGTGGGCATCCTGGGGCTCTTGAACTTCCTGGGGACCCGCAACGTCAGGCGCATTGATCTGACCGAGACCAGGGACTTCTCCCTCTCCGCCCAGACACTCAAGATCCTGGACAACCTGGACAAGCCGGTCAAGATCACCGGCTTCTACGAAAACGGAGCCGAGGGCGCGGGCAGGGTCAAAGACCTGCTCAAAGAATATGCTCGGCATAGCCCCAAGGTCACCTACGAGTTCATAGACCCGGACAGGCAACCGGCCTTGGCGCGCCAGTACAAGGTCACGAGCTACGGTACGCTGGTCTTCGAGAGCGGAGGCATAACACACAGCACCTACGGCTCCGACGAGCAGGATATCACCGCCGGCGTGCTCAAGGTCGCGCGGCCGGAGCAGAAAAAGATCTACTTCCTCACCGGCCATGGCGAGCGCAGCATCAGCGAGGCCGGGCAAAACGGCTTCAGCTCCGTAAAGGACGCCCTTGAGAAGGAAAACTACAAGGTGGCCGAGCTGAACCTGGCCGTTACCAGCACCGTGCCATCCGATATAGCTGCCCTGGTAATCGCCGCGCCGAAGACCCCGCTCCTGGACGACGAGAAGAAGCGTTTTACCGACTACCTGGACAATGGAGGCAGAGTCTTGCTGATGGAAGACCCTGGCAGCCCCTCCCAGTTCAACGACCTGCTGGCGAGATATGGCATCTCCTTCGACGACGACATCGTGGTGGACCCCGACAGCTCCCTGGTGAACAACATCGCCTCCCTGGTGATCAGCCGCTACCGTTGGCATCAGATCACCAAGGACCTGCCCATGAGCCTGTTCCCTGGCGCCCGGTCCGTGCGCCAGGGCAAGGAAGCCCCCAGGGACTACAGCGTGGACGTCAGCGTGCTGGCCGAGACCACCCAGGCGGGCTGGGGCGAGACTGATTTACAAAGCCGCCAGGCCAACCTGGACAAGGATAAGGACATCGCCGGGCCCGTGCCGGTAGCCATGGTGGCCGAGGTCGGATCCAAGGCGCTCTCGGCCAACCAGGATAAAGCCAGGCTCGTGATCTTCGGTAGCTCCGCCTTCGCCGCCAACTCGGCATTCAACGTCGCGAGCTTCGGCAACCGGGATCTTTTCCTGAATTCAGTAAACTGGCTCACCCAGGAGGAAGCTCTCATCAACATCCGGTCCAAACCACCAACCGATCGGACGATGATCCTCACCGCCCAGCGCTTCCTGCTCATCGCTTTGAGCACCATCGTCTTGTTACCTCTGGCCGTGCTGGCCGCAGGGATCTCGGTCTGGTGGAAGAGGAGGTGAGAGGCCATGAAGGCGCGTAATACCATCATCCTGGTCGTGGGTTTTCTGCTCCTGGCCAGCTACGTGGCTTTCGTGGAGATGAAGAAGCCCAAAGAGGTCGAAGAACCCAAGGAGAAGGCCAAATGGGTCTTCACCCTGGGCCTGGATGACCTCACCGCTTTGGGGATCACGCAGGCCGACAAGGGCGTGTATCTGCCCAAGGGCGCCGACGGCAAGTGGTACATCGGGGGCATTGGCGGCGACGAAGCCGATCCGGCTAAAGTAGGAACAGTGGCCAACCGGCTGGTGGATCTGAAATCGTCCCGGGTGATCACCGACACCGTGGGCGACCTTTCGGCCTTCGGCCTGGCCAAACCACAGCTCACGGTGCGCCTGGAGCTCAAGAGCGGCAAAGAGGAGACCCTCCTGATCGGCGACAAGAACCCGCAAGGATACAATAACTACGCCCAGAAAAAGGGCTCCGACGCCGTCTACCTTATAGATTCCACCCTGGTAGAGGACCTGGCCAAGATCGTGGCCGAGCCGCCGCGCAAGCCCACGCCTGCGCCCAGCCCTACCGGCACCGGGACGCCGGGTCAGACCCCTACGGCGTCCCCCGTCGCGGCGACGCCGGCGCCGAGTCCTACCACGTCACCCTAGAAATGCGGCCGAGAACCCCACCGCAGAGCGCGGAGTTCGCGGAGTCGTGGCCGATCCTCCCGCAGGTTCCGAACCTGCGGGAGGATCAACTGCGCCCTCAGCGCTCTCTGCGGTAAAACCGGCTTTTCGGCTGCGCTTCT
>DYIS01000187.1 GCA_020723545.1 Ktedonobacter racemifer | reverse complement strand
GAACTCTGGCTTGGGCGTGGGCGAGGGCTGCGGCACCGCGGTGGCTGGCGGTGGCGGCGGAACAGTGGGCTTCAGCGTCGGCTTGGGCGTGGGCGAGGGCACCAGGGTGTCCGTGGGCCGTGGCGCGAAGGTGGGGGTTGGCGCTTTGGTTGGCGTCGGCGTGAAGGTGGGAAGCGGCACTTTGGTCGGTGTGGTGGTGGGAGTTGGGCGCCGGAAGATGTTGATGGGGGTGTCCGGGAAGAGCAGGATGGTCCCGACGTAGACGATGAGACAGGCGCCCAGTACACCAATGGCAACGATCAGGACGGCCAAGACACGGTTTGCTTGCATGGTCTTACCTCCTTGGGAAACTGGCATGAGGGGACTGGCGTGACATTGCCACTGTGCTCTCGACCATTATAGCACAGCACGCAAGCCCCTACAACCAAAAGGGGCTTTGAAACCCGCCCCGGGAGGCAGCGCAGCCGGAAAGCCAACCGCTGCCAGGCTTCTTTACCGGTCAAGGGCGATTAGCAGATAGCTGATGGCGGCCGGCTGCCATCAGCCATCCTTACAAGCAAATAATTCCAGGCGGAGGTTCGCTAGTACTTGCGGTAGTCGCCAGACATGGCCAGGTCCACCGGGTTGGTCTCGGTGGAGCGAGCGTAGAGCTTCTTGAACGAGGGGGTATATTCCTTCAGCTCGATCTTAGCCTGGGGCTCGCCGTCACCCAAGGGATAGCCCGCCGCTTTCAGGGTGGCCTCCATGATTGCCGGGGATATGGCCTGAGGGTCATATCCCACTATCACCTGGCGGAAACGAGCGCTGGCGTACAATTCCTGGATGCCCGCTAGCGGCAGGAGCGCATCGCGTACTGCCGTGACGTGGTGGTCGCCGAACATGGCGGGGAGGCTCAGGGGGATCTTTTGCATTCAGGACTCCTCTTCTTCGAGCAGTGTGGGAATTCTACACCGGCCCGGGTGATGTGTCAAGGGGGGAGCTCCGGGTCTGCCGGTTTGGTCGGGTGACTTTGACTAGTAAAGAAGATCAACATGGGGCGAAAGATCTTTGACCTGAACGGCAGCGATTGGGTGTTCGGGCGCGTGGACCAGAGCCCCTGGCCCCAGAGCGGTGACCTGGGCCGGGTGGAGAACTGGTATCCGGCCACCGTGCCCGGCGACGTGCGGCTGGACCTCTTGCGACTGGGCAAGATCGCTGATCCTCTTTACGGGACGAACAACGAGAGCTCCCGATGGGTGGACGGCTTCGACTGGTGGTACCGCCGGGACTTCGCCCTGGAGCTGGCGCCAGAGGAAAGGGCGCATCTGATCTTCGAGGGGATCGATTACCAGAGCTCAGTGTATGTGAACGACCACCATCTGGCCGACCACCAGGGGATGTTCTCTCGCCTGGAGCTGGAGGTCACCCCCTTTCTCGAAGCAGAGCCTTCGGGCAAAAGGAGCATGGACCTGGCGGTGCGGCTGTGGGGCGCCGACGCTTTGCCCGGGCTCCGGCTGAGCGCGGCCGGGAAGTTCCTCAATTGTGTTCTGGGAGGCCTATTCGGCGGCCAGGGGATTTTCCCCCGGCGCATTGCCACGCTGAAATGCCAGATGGGCTTTGGCTGGGACTTCGCGCCTCGCCTGCTCACCACAGGCCTCTGGGATGACGTGAGCCTGGTGGTCACCCGGTCCGTCTACGTCCGCGACGTCTGGGTCAAGACCCGGTTGGAGGACGATGAGGCCCAGGTGAGCTTCGACGTTTCCGTGGACTCGGACCGGGATCAACGGGTGGAGCTGGCCTGGCGGGTCATCGGCGAGAACTGCGATCCCGGCCGGGAGTGGGTGGCCCGGGAGGATTGTGATCTAGCCAGAGGCGACAATAGCCTCCACCTGGCGCTGACCATGGCCCGGCCCACCCTTTGGGAGCCCTGGGATCGGGGCCGGCCAAACCTCTATCGCTTCGAGCTGGAGGTGCGCGGCCGGGCTCCGGCCGCCTCCCTGGACTCTTACTTCGTGACCTTTGGCCTGCGGGACTTAGCCATGGTTCCGAACCCCGAGGCCCCGCCGAAGGTACCGGACTCGATCTTCGCCATCAATGGCCAGAAGGAGTTCATCCGGGGAGCCAACTGGGTCCCGGCCGACGCCATCCCCGCCCGGGTTGGTGCCGCGGACTACGCTTCGCTCATCGGGCTGGCCCGGGCGGCCAACGTCAACCTGCTCCGGGTATGGGGAGGGGGGCTGCGAGAGAAACAGGCCTTCTACGATCTCTGCGACCGACAGGGAATCCTGGTCTGGCAGGAGTTTCCTTTCGCCTGCCCGGTCTTTGGCCGGTATCCCGAGGACGAGGGCTTCCTGGCCACGGTGAGGCAGGAGGTCTCCCAGATAGTGAGACAATTGCGCAACCATCCTTCTCTCGTAACCTGGTGTGGCGGGAACGAGTTGAGCTATGCCGCCAATCGGAAACTGGTGGACTTTCTCCGGGAGCTGGTCGTGGAGCACGATGGGTCCAGGCCGTTCCGGGCTACCTCTCCCACCGACGGCGAGAGCCACAACTGGCGGGTATGGCATCGTAAGGCCGATTTCGCCGAATACCGGCGAGACAATTCACAATTCTGCAGTGAGTTCGGCTTGCAGTCCACCCCAGTCGTGGAGAGCCTCCAGCGCTTCCTGCCGGCCTCGGAGGTCTACCCGCCGGGCAAGGCCTGGCAGCATCACGCCGCGGACACGGACAAGCTCAACCGCTACGCCAGGGCCTTTTGCCCCTCCAACCTGGAGGAGCACGTGGCGGCCACGCAGGTCGCCCAGGCCTACGGGCTCCAGGTGGCCATCGAACACTTCCGCCGTCGCAAGTATCGCACCAGCGGCGCCATCTTTTGGCAGCTCAACGAGCCCTGGGGCTGTATCTCGTGGAGCGTCGTGGACTATTACCGGCAGCCCAAGCTGGCGTACGAGTGGATCAAGCGGCTCTACAGCCCAGTGCTGGTGAGCCTTGTCTATCCCTGGAAGCGATACCGGGCGGGAGAGCTCTTCCAGGCCCAGGTGTGGGCCATCAACGATTACCTGGAGCCCTTCGAGCATTGCCTGGTTTCTATCTCCCTGGGGGAGGCCCAGATCTACAGCCAGGTGGTGTCGTTGGCCCCGGACTCCAGCCGCCAGGTGGGCGAGCTTTCCTACAACCTGCCCACCAGGCCTACCTCGTGGACGGTGGAGGCCTCCTTAAGCAAAGACGGGAAAACGCTTTCTCGCAATTCCTATGACCTTGGTTATCACGACTTCCACCGGGTGGGACCGTGGACACGGGTAGCGTGGTGGGTATGGGAAAGCCTCATGAGGTAGGCAAGTCGGCCTACGCGGTTGGGCCCCTACCCTCGGTCAAAGCTGGCAGCAGGCCAATCGCATTGGCCGTTTGGCGACCCCAAGCTTGGGGCTGGCTTGAAATATGTGGACTATGTGTTATAATACGCCGAAAGCGCGCCAGGCAAGGCCGCGCAGAGTAGATCGTAGTGAGGGTAGAAATGACGAAGGTAAGAATGACAAAAAGGACTTTGACTTTGCTGGCAGTGGGCGTAACAGGGATTTTATCCGTCGCCCTGCTGGCGAGCGCCGCCTGTTCCCCCTTCGCGGCACCGCCGACGCCTACTCCCACCAAGACGCCTAAGCCCACGTTCACGCCGACGTTCACTGCCACCCCAACGCCTAAGGCCACGGCCACGCCGACCTGGACACTAGTCCCCTCTCCCACGCCCAGGCCGCCCACCAAGGTACCCACCGCCACCTTGAAGCCCACGCTGCCTCCACCTCCGCCGCCCACGGCTACCCCGACGCCGGCCGCCACGGCCACGCCGTCGCTGCCGTATAGGGTCGCCTATGGGCGCAGCGAGCAGAACTGCGGCATTACTGACGTGAGAGGCACGGTGTGGGACGCGAGTGACAACAAGAAGAACGGTGTCGTGATCTGGCTGAGCGACGAGTCCGGCAACTACAAGGGTTTTAGCTACGGCCCAAACGGCGCCACGGGGGAGGACTCAGCCGTGGGTGACGGCATGTACCGCATCACCATCGCCCCGGGCCTGAAACCGGGCAAGTGGTTCGTCGTAGTGGTGAAGTCGAAAACCGACCTGACCGAGTTATCCCCCCGCTACCGCTTCGAGACGGATGCGGTTTGCGACGGCAACGGCCGCCAGCAGTGGGTGGTGGACTTCAAGGCCAATTACTAGACCGCACCTCCAGGGCCGAGTCCCAGATTCTTCACCAGTAGAGAAACATCAGAACAGCCGAGCGCAAGACTCGGCTGTTTATTCTTTACTGATAAAAGGGTGAAATGGGCAACCAACAGCGCGACACGCTTGTCAACCGAGTGCTACTGGTCACCCTCCTGGTGGCCTTCGCCCTGCGCCTCTTCCGGCTAGATTTCCAGGCACTGTGGTGGGACGAGGGCGATACGGTCTATTTCGCCACACAAAACCTCCCGGCTTTGACCTCGGCCACTGCTGCTGACATCCATCCCCCGCTCTATTACTATCTCCTGCACTTCTGGATGCAGCCCACGGGCCCCGGTGCCTTTTCCGTGCGCTTTTTCTCGGCCCTCATCGGCATGCTGACCATCCTACTATTCTACCAGCTCGGCCGCAAACTCGTTCCTGGTCGTGTCTCTCTCCTGGCTGCCCTGCTCCTGGCTATCTCACCGTTTCACGTCTACTACTCCCAGGAGGCTCGCATGTACGCTCTGGCCACCCTGTGGGCGGTCCTGTCCGGGTATTTCATGCTGCGCCTGGTGGAGGACGCCCAGACGTCAGAGGGCAGGGGGCAGGGAGCCGCTAGCTGCTATCTGCTAGCTGCTAGCTGGTGGCTGGGCTACATCCTGACCACCGCGGCTGCGCTATACACCGTCTATTACGCCGCGTTCCTGCTTGTCTTCCAGACCCTGTTCGTTTTCATTTATCAACGGCGCCACCGAGCCTTCTGGCGAAAATGGGTGGCCGGCCAGGTAGCGGTCGTCCTCCTCTATCTCCCCTGGCTTGTCTACGTGGCGCTCCAGCTCACCGCCTACGTAACCGGCAAGGTGAGCATCGAGCGGTACGCCCCCCTCAACCTCTTCCAGTTCTTCGGCCAATGCCTGGCGGCCTTCGGCATGGGGATACCATCCGCCGGCAGGCAGCCGTGGCTCTGGCTGGCCGTAGTGCCCGGGCTCCTGGCGGTCCTGGGCGCCCAGGTAGGGCGCGATCGGTCCCGGCGGCCGGCCACCGGATTCTTGCTCCTGTACTTGCTGGCGCCGATCACCCTTGGCTTCCTGATCAACCTCTGGTTCCCCTTCGCGCCGGCGGGCTTTCCCCGGCTATTCCTGTACTCACTGCCTGCCTACCTGCTACTCTGCGCCCTGGGCCTGGCGTGGCTGGCCCACAAGTCCGAGCAGAGGTGTGGAGGTGCGGAGGTGCAGGGGAGAATCTCCCCCGCTGCCCTGCTCCTCTTCGCCGGCCTGGCTGCACTACTGGTGGCTTTGAGCGGGGCAGCACTGTACGACTTCTACACCGAGGTTCGCTACCCGAAGGAGGACTATCGGCGACTCATCG
>DYIS01000186.1 GCA_020723545.1 Ktedonobacter racemifer | reverse complement strand
GTGTTCACCCTGGGCTCCAAGTACCGCCAGCGATACATCGAAAAGCAAGGCGATGACCTGGTCGTGCAGCCCACCCAGTGGAACAACTCAAGCAAGAAGTGGACCATCGCCAAGGCCGGCTCCTGGATCGGCGGGTGTGTTGGCTGCCACACCATTGGCTTCGATCCGGCCAGCAAGAAGTGGGCTGATATCGGTGTCACCTGCGAGGCCTGCCACGGCCCCGGCAGCGAGCACGTGGCGGCAGGGGGCGGCAAGGGCAGGTTCATCTGGGCCACGCCAGATGCCCAGGTGTGCGGCCAGTGTCATACCCGCAAAGATCCGGCGGAGAAGGCGGCATGGCCGGCGCCATTCCGGCCCGGGGGCGACTCCGTGGCCAAGTTCAAGTCGGTGCCCAAGTCGGAGTCGGCCTCCTGGTGGAAAGACGGCCACGCCAAGGAGCATCGCCAGCAATATCTGGAGTGGCTGGAGTCCGGGCATGCCAAGGCCTTGGAGACGATCAAGAAGCGCGAGGGTGTCCCCGATAGCTGCTTAAACTGCCATTCCGAGGACTATCGCGAGGCAATCAAGGACAAGCAGACACCGCCCACGGTGAAGACGGCACAGTTCGCCATCACCTGTGTTACCTGCCACAAGACCCACAGCAAAGGCACCGGGGTGAGCCAGCTCAGGGAAGAGGAGTTCAAGCTCTGCACCGGGTGCCACACCGGAGGGGAGATCAAGGCCGGTTCAGCGGTGCATCATCCCATGAAGGAGGCTTTCGAGGGCAAGGGCGCGATCAACGTGGAAGGCAAGCCTTCTCCGCACCTGGGCAAGGCCAACTGTGCCCAATGCCACATGATCGGCACCGCCAAGAGCTCCTCTCAAGATGATGTGGCGACCCACAACGTCAAGATTATCTTCCCCGGCAAAGCGGAGAAGGGGGAGCCCGCGGCGTGCGTGAACTGCCATGTGGAAGGAAAGGGCGGCGCGCTTAAGATGGACGCAGCGGCGCTGCAAAACATCATCGACACGCGGCAAAAGGAAATCAAGGACAAACTCGCAGCCCTGAAGCCTAAACTGGAGGCGGCGGCCAAGACGGCCAACTGGGATCCCAAGGCCAAGCCCGAGGCCTGGATGGCCAACCAGAAGCTGTATGCCGAGGCCTACACCAACTACACCTTCGTGGAATCAGAGGGAAGCGCGGGCATCCACAACTATGCCTACGATGTGGCCATCTTGAAGGCGGTGGAGGCGGTCTTGGGAAAGATCAAGTAGCTCTCTAAGGAACCAGGGTTAACAGAAACAGGCTGAGGCTCGAGCCTCAGCCTGTTTTCGTGCCGGGCACTTCGTAGAGTCGACCCCAGGTTTTCAGTGACCAGGATGTGTCTGGGGCGTTCAGGCCCGGTGGCGGCCGCTATTGTTGGTCGTCACCGGCGAGTGTAGCACACAGGTTGCGCAGTCGGTGGGCGTTCGCCCCTCCACCAACTGGATCGCCAGCCAGCAGGGCATCTTCGGGTGCGAATAGGCCGGGCACTTCTCCCTGACCTGCGGGGGGCAGTTCTTAGCGTCCCAGCAGCGAGGCACGTGGGAGAAGGCGGGCGTGGCCCTTCCGCCGCCAACGGCTTGCTTGGCGCTCCTTATGGAGTAGGCGAGCGGCTGCACGCCTCGGGCCAGGTACCAGCGGCGCAGCAAGGCACCGGCGGCCAGAGCCAGGACGAGGGGCAGCCCGATGCGAGCGAAGAGCATCGTCGCGAGGACCAGGGTATCCTCAAACATTTGGATCACCTCCTGCACACTAAGGCGTAACCAGGCAGCGTCACGCCTTGGTGCCTGAGCGAGTCGGTATCACAGGCCATTTCTTTTTCCGAGCCCAGCACGAGGCCTATCGGCTGGGGAGCAACTGTCCTTTAATGTGAATGATATCACTCACTGGCTCTCATGTCAATCTATAGTGAATTGAAGTACAATGGTCCATAATATTATTGCATTTAGCAGATTTTTGTGCTATGATTACGGGCGTTTAGTGTGTCTAACCAACCGGTGAGCGTCAGGGGAGAGCGCCGGTAAGAACTGACAGCCGTGGCTCTTTGGCCAGCCTCGACTTTCCCGCTGGTGGGGCGGTTCTTCGGCTTTTCTCCAAGGAGGAGAGGATGCATGTCTGGTCCCTGGCGGCCAGAATTCTCGAGCTCGGGATCCCTGTTGGCCTGGGAGTAGCCCTGTTTTTGCTAGTAAAGAATCCCGCCCTGGTGCGGGCGCAACCGGTAGCTCAGCCAACGGTTCCCCATACCATCGAGGGGTGAGACAACTGCCTGACCTGCCACGTCGAGGGCGGAGCCAAGGCCACCCCCGAGAACCACAAGGGCCGCGGCAACGAGACCTGTCTGGCCTGCCACCGGCCCGCCGCGGCTCCCACGGCACCAGCAGCCACCGCTCCCGCGGGTCCCACCATGCAGCCCCCGGCGGCCCGGTCTGGAGACCAGGCCTGCCTTTCGTGCCACAATAGCCCGGAGCTCTCCGCAACCCTGGGCGATGGCAGCAAGCTTTCCCTCTTCATTGATACCAAGAACTTCTACAAATCGGTCCACGGCGGCAGGGACGTGAGCTGCACGGATTGCCACGTGGACATCAAGGGTTATCCTCACCCGAAGTTACAGGCTCGCAACAAGAGAGACTACGCACTGACCGCCTATCAGCTTTGCCGCAAGTGTCACACCGATAACTACACCAGGACTCTGGACAGCATGCACGCCAAGGTCCTGGCCGGGGGCAACTTCCAGGCACCCGTTTGCACGGATTGCCATAGCGCCCATTACGTAACGCCTCCCAACAAGCCCCGCCGGAGGATCTCGGATACCTGTGGCACCTGCCACTCCAACATCTACTTTGCCTATGTCTCCAGCGTGCACGGCAAGGCGCTCCTGGAGGAGAGCAACGTGGACGTTCCGGTGTGCACCGATTGCCACGGCGTCCATAACATCCACGACCCCAGGGTGGCCGCGTTCCGGGCGGGCACGCCGGAGATGTGCTCCAAGTGTCACAGCGACGAGAAGCTCATGGGCAAGTACAAGATCTCCACTCAGGTGTTCCAGACCTACCTGGCGGACTTCCACGGGGTGACGGTGAGCCTGGTCAAGGCAGAGAACCCGAACATCTGGACCTACAAGGCCGTCTGCACTGACTGTCATGGAGTGCACGACATCAAAAAGGTGGACGACCCAACGTCTTCCGTGGTGCGGCAGAATCTAGTGAAGACCTGCCGCAAGTGTCACCCCGATGTCATAGAGAGCTTCCCGGCGGCCTGGACGAGCCATTACCAGCCCAATAAGGATCGTTACGCCTTAGTCTACTACGTGAACCTGTTCTACAAGATCTTCATTCCTGTCACCATCGGTGGGATGATGGTGTTCATCGTTTTGGACTACGTGCGGTCCATAGTGAATCGCCGGAGAAAGGTGTAGGGCTACATGTTCCAGGCTCAGAAAGATTGGCTTGTCCGGTTCAATCTGGTACGGCGCATCGAACACATCGTGCTCCTGGTGAGTTTCACCTTGCTGTGTTTGACCGGCCTGCCGCAGAAGTTCAGCGCCTATGCGCTTTCCGATGCCGTCATCGCTCTTTTCGGCGGCATCGAGCTCGCCCGCCTTATCCGCCGGCTCTCCGCCCTGACCTTCGGGTTATTGGGCGCCTTTCACCTGGCCTACAGCGCCTACGAGATCGCCACCAAGCGTTCCAGCCTGGGGATGCTTCCCACCGTGAAGGACCTGACCGATGCCTGGGGGGCGTTCTTGTATTACCTTGGCCGCCGGAAGGTAGAGCCGCGGTACGACCGCTACGATTTCAAACAGAAGGTGGAGTATTGGGCTGTGGTCTGGGGGTTCGTGATCATGGGGGTTACCGGGGTGATGATGATATTCCCGGCCCAGGTCACCCGTTTTATGCCCGGTGAAATAATCCCTGCGGCCAAGGCCGCTCACGGCGGCGAGGCGATTTTGGCCGCACTGGTGATCCTCACCTGGCACGTGTACAACGCGCACCTCCGCCCGGGGATCTTTCCTTTCGACACTTCCATCTTCACCGGCAAGATCCCCAAGCAGCGCATGATCGAAGAGCATCCCCTGGAATATGCCAGGATGATATCGCAAGCTGCGGCGGACAACGATGGCTCAGAGCACGCCTAGCAGAACTCCGGATATCCCCTCCTGCCGAAACTGGGGGAGGCTACCGAGCAGGGCGATATGACTTTATGTTGAGCTTCAGGCAGCGGCGTGGCCGGCCTGGGTGCCGTGCAATGACTCAGGCCGGCCTGAGCTGGCGCATCGCCGCGCGGCCTTCATGTTTCGTCGAGAAAGGAAAACACGTATGGCTTCCCCGCGCATCTTTCAGTTCATCGATCTTCGCCAGCCCCGGATGCGCCGTCGTGCCGTTTTGGTAGGCGGTACCGCCCTGGTGATGATCGTGCTGTTCATGGGCGTCGTGTATGCCTGGGATTACATGAGCACCCCGGCTTTTTGCGGCACTACCTGCCACACCATGCCGGTGGAATACACTGCTTACCAGCGCTCCCCCCACGCCCGGGTGGACTGCGTCAATTGCCACATCGGCAAGGGGGTCAACACCGCCATTGCCACCCGTATTGAAGACAGCCGCCACGTTATAGATGTGGCCTTCACCAGGTACGAGCTACCCATCACGGTCCGAAATCTCCGGCCATCTCGGGATACTTGCGAGAAATGCCACTGGCCGGAGAAATTCTACGGCGATAAGATCCGGGAGATAAAGCGTTATCAAGACGACGAAAAGAACACCGAGACGCGCACCTACCTGATCATGAAGACCCGGGGCGGCTCCTCCCGGGACGGCCTGAGCATGGGCATTCACTGGCACGTGGAGGCCGACGTCTATTACGTGGCCACCGATAAGTTCAAACAGGATATCCCGTGGGTCCAGGTGATAGACAAATCCGGCAAGAAGACGGAGTACCTGGACGTCAGTTCCAATATCTCTGCCGAGGAGATAGCCCGGCTTCCGAAGCGGCGCATGGACTGCATTGACTGCCACAACCGCGCCTCTCATCTGGTCCGGTCCCCGGAGCTGTCAATGGACAACCTCCTGGCCCTGCAGCGCATTGACAAGAGCATCCCCTTTATCGAGAAAAAGGGCGTAGAGGTATTAAATGCCAGGTATCCTTCCCCGGACGATGCCATGAAGGCCATCGATGGCCTGGACGGTTTTTACCGGTCCTCTTATCCCGACACATATTCCAAGAAGTCCCTGGCCATCAAGACGGCCATCGACCTCTTAGAGACGACCTACAAGGAAACGAACTTTCCGCACCTGGAGGTGGATTGGCAGACCTATCCCAACAACGTTGGGCACAAGGAGTTTCCCGGCTGCTTCCGCTGCCACGACGGAAAGCACCTGGCCACGGACACGGCCGTCCCGGCGGAGAGAAATAACATCCGCTTGCAGTGCAACATCTGCCATTCCATCCCCAGGACCGTGACCGAGGGCCAGCCGCCGCCCCACGACATCCCCATCGTCACCCTTACCGAGCCTGCCTCCCACCTGGCCGGGGACTGGATGGC
>DYIS01000185.1:905-5593 GCA_020723545.1 Ktedonobacter racemifer | reverse complement strand
ATCCTTAAAATCAAGCAGGGTTTTCCTTAGTTTCCACTAAATTTGGAGAAGAGCCATAAATATAATAGACAGTGACAGCATACAGGTGTAGACCTATGCCTATCAAGGGCGTTGGCATCAACGCCTATTCCTGGCGAATCGAAGGCAACCTGGAGACCTTGGAGAACGACCTGGCCCGTTTCCAGGCCATTGGCTACAACTACGTAGAGATCCCGGCGCAAGGGGTGGATGCCGTCCTCAACGGCCAACTCAACGTGCGCCAGGTTCGCAAGGTCAAGGAGATCCTGTCGCGGTTCCACCTGCGTTACATGGTCCATTGCGCCGACTCTTTGAACCTTATGGACGCCGAGGATTACCTCTTGGGGAAGAGTATCCTTCAGGCCAGCCTCGAGTTCGCCGGGGAAATCGGGGCAGAGGTTTTGGTCTATCATGCTGGCAAGATCACCCTCCAGGATGAGTATCTGGGACAGTTGACCCTCACTCGTGAGCTCCTGACTATCCCGGACCGGGCCTACGTGGACGAGCGCAAAGAGGCCGAACGGGAGGCCCTGGCCGAACTGTCAGGGCTGGCAGCAAGGTTGGGCGTAATAATCACGGTGGAGAACGCCGACCCCCGCATAGAGGACGAGGCCCTGTGGGAGATGGCCCGGCGCATCCGCGACCGAGGGATAGATATCACCTACCGCCTGGCCCCCGGCGGCGACAGGGCCATCTACAACTATGGGGGGATGATCGAGCGGCTGGTAAACCAGGTGCAGCGCATTGACAGGCCCAACGTGGGCCTTACCCTGGACTGTGGCCACGCCTACATCGCCTCCCGCTACTACGACTTCGACTATCTGCGGGCTATCGAGATAGCGCTGCCCTACACCCGGCACCTCCACGTCCACGATGACTTCGGTAAGCCGGCCGGGTTGGACCGGCGGCTGAGCGTCCTCATCCCCAACGGCAAGGGCGACCTGCACATGCCCATCGGCTGGGGGGAGATCCCCTATCGGGAGGTCTTCTCTCGCCTGCGGGACTATAATTACAACGGTGTCGTCCTGCTGGAGATCAATCCCCGCTACAGCGCCTTCTACAAGGACGCCCTTCAGGAGACCAGGGATCTCCTGATCGCATGCGGCCTCGAGGTGCAAAATTGAATCTGATCTTGGCTATTGTAAACGAGCATGATGTCGCCGGAGTGGTGGATGCCCTGACCGCCAAAGGCTATGGGGTGACACGCATTAACACCGCCAGTGGCCTCTTGAAGATGCCCAACGTCACGGTCCTGGTGGGCGTGGAGGATGACCAGGCTGACGGGGCCGTGGAGATCATACGGGCCAACTGTCGCCCCCACATCGAGCCGGCCCCGCCACCGTCCCTGATCTGGCCGGAGGAGCATGTGCCACCCCTACCCAGTCCGAAAGAGGTGATGGTGGGCGGAGCTGTGATCTTCATCTTGGCGGTCAAGCGTTACGAGCACCTTTAGCGGTGAGTCGCGTTTCTATCCCAGGGGACGTCCCTGGATCCTGTTAGGGGCCCAACCGGGCCAACAAAATTCAAGGAAGGTGGTGATGAGGCCATAAGAGCAACTGGCTTGGCATCGCAAGGGAGCGATGCCAAGGCGAACCATTCGAGCAGCAGATGTATCTCCCAAGGAGGAAAAAAATGTCAGGCAAGAGAATGTTGCTATCGGCCATAGCCTTGGTGGCCATCCTGGGCACCGCCTGCGGCCCCACGCCCACGCCGGCGATGAAGGAGGTCACCCTGACGGCCTGGACCATCGGGCCCGATGAGCCGTCCTATTACCGCCGGGACAACCTCATCGCCGCAGGGGAGGCCCTCAACAAGGAATTGGCGGCCGAGAAGGCCACCGTCCGGGTCAAAGTAGAGGCCACCTTCGACACCGGCGCGTGGGGGGACTTCAAGCAGAAGTTCTTTCTGGCGGCCCAGGCCGGCACCGCCCCGGACATCATCCTGAGCGGCCATGAGGACGTGGCCCCCTGGTCGGACGCCGGGTTCATCCTCGACCTCAGCGACCACATCAAGAAGTACTGGGACAAGACCTACAAGGACGTCATCCCCGGCCTGTGGAAGTCGGTGGAGTACAAGGGCAAGCGGTGGGCCATCCCCCAGGACACCGAGGCCCGCCCCATGTACTTCAGCAAGACCCTGCTCAAGAAGCTCGGCTGGAGCGACGCGGATATCGCTGCCCTGCCGGACAAGATCAAGAAGGGGGAGTTCACACTCTACGACATGCTCACCGTGGCCAAGGAGGCCCAGGATAAGGGGGTAGTGGCCAAGGGATACGGCTACTGGAGTCGGCCTCGCAAGGGCGGGGACTTCTACAGCGTCTACTTCGCCTTCGGCGGCGAGATGCAGGACCCCGCGACAGGCAAGCTCGTCGTGGGCAAGGATGCCCTGCTCAAGCACTTCAAGTTCCACTACGACACCGTCTTCACCTTTAAGACCACACCTGAGGGCTTCATCGGCAAGGAATGGAAAGATTGGCACGAGACAGTGAGCAAGGGCGACAAGGTTCTGTTCTGGAACGGCGGCACCTGGCACTGGGCGGAGTGGACCACGAAGTACCTGGCCGGCAATGAGCAGCACCTGTGGGACAACGTCGGCTTCGCCCTCTTCCCCGCCGGCGAGAAGGGCAAGAAACCGGTGACCTTGTCCCATCCTCTGGTGTACATGGTCACCAAGTCGTCTAAGAACCCGGAGCTAGCCTTCCGGCTGCTCACCCTGGCCACAACGCCGGAGTTGAATACCAAGCACGCCGTCAACAGCGGCCACCTGGCCATCCTGACCACCCAGATCACCTACCCGGAGTACGCTAAGGCCAAGTTCCTCCAGCAGACGGCCTACATGCCCGAGTTTGCTGGCTACCAGCCCAACCACGCCGACTACGGGCCCTATGATACCATCCTATGGACCGCCCTCTCGGCAGTGATGGGCGGCGAGACGACCCCGGAAAAGGCTGTGGACACGGTTGTTAAGGACCTTACTGCTGAACTGAAGGACAAGGTGGTCATCCAATGAACCGGCATAACCCTGGAGGGGAAGGGAGGGCAGTGGCTCTCCCTTCCCCGGTCGTCCGTGAACGAGCCCTGGTCAGGCTAAGGGATCTAGCCTCGCCTGTGTTCTTCCTCGGCCCGGCCGGGCTGGCGGTGGTGGTCTTCTTCCTCGTGCCTGTCCTCCTGACCCTCTGGATCGGTCTGACAGACATGAGTGTGGCCACCATCAGCAATATTCGGTTCGTAGGGGTGGAGAACTACGTGCGCATGTTGACCGCCAGGTACACGCCCCGCATCCTGCAAAACACCTTCTTCTATGTCTTCACGACCCTGGGCCTGTTCAACGTGGGTATGGGCCTGGCCATCGCTCTGCTGACGACCCATATCGGGGAGCGAGCCGGAACCCTCTTTCGCACTCTGTGGTTGCTGCCGCGGATCACGCCCTCGGTCATTTACGCCCTGCTGTGGACCTGGGCCACAGCCGATGCCCCCTTCGGCATCTTTAACCAGCTCCTGTCGCCCCTGGGGGTCACCTCGCAAAATTGGCTCAGCACCCAACCCTGGGCCATAGTCATCGCCGCCAATGGCTTCGTCGGCGCCTCTTTCAGCATGATCATTTTCACTTCGGCCATCAAGGCCATCCCTCAGGACTACATCGTGGCGGCCAAGGTAGACGGGGCCTCTACCTGGCAGATCATCTGCCGTATTACCGTGCCCATGATTCGCTGGCCCATCATGTTCGTCACCGCCTACCAGACCCTCTCCCTGCTCACGTCCTTCGAGTACATCCTGCTCCTGACCGATGGGGGGCCGGGCTTCTATCGCACCGAGGTCTGGGCCCTGCACGCCTTCCATCGGGCCCTCTCTAACTACTTCGGCAACGTGCAGTTCGGGTATGGCGCCGCCTTGGCTGCCGTGCTGGTGGTCATCGGTATCATCGCCTCGGTGGCGTACCTGCGCATCTTCCGATTTGGCCAGATGGTCGCCGAGCCAAAGATAGAGGTGCGATGAGGAACGCTTGTTCTCGTTCCTTCTCGTGGAGGCTTCTGTGGTTTCCAAATCGAAAGCGGCAATTCCCTATGTTGTCCTTCTACTTATAAGCAGCCCTCTCCTCCTGTTCTATGGCTGGCTGTTCATGTCCTCCTTCGCCACCAGGACCCTGGGCCTGAGGCCCCTGGGGTTCACCCTGGAGAACTGGCGCTTTCTTGTCGAACCTTTGCCCAGGAGACCTGACGTATGGATCATGACCATGAACACGATGATCCTGACCCTCAGCTTCACGGTGCTGCTCCTCTTTATTGCCTCGGCGGCCGGCTATGCCCTTTCCCGCCTCCGCTTCGCTGGTCGGCGCTTCTTTCTGATGATGACCCTGGTGCTCCACGCCTTCCCCAGCGTCACCCTGCTCATTGCCATCTTCTATGTCCTGCGGGCCCTGCGCTTGTACGACAGCCTCCTGGGGGTGGCCCTGGTCAAGACCGCCCTGGATCTGCCTCTGGGCATCTGGATCATGAAGGGTTTCTTCGACAATGTTTCCTGGGACATCGAGATGGCCTCCCTGATCGATGGCTGTTCCCGCTTCCAGAGCTGGTACAAGGTGATCTTGCCCCTCATCAAGCCAGGGATCGCTGCCCTGGCCATCTTCGCTTTCCTCTCCGGCTGGAACGAGTTCCTGCTGCCCTACATCTT
>DYIS01000185.1:0-895 GCA_020723545.1 Ktedonobacter racemifer | reverse complement strand
AGAACCAGACTCTGTCGGTGTTCCTGCGGGGACTCATCTCGGGAGGTGGCGAATTTCGCTTTGTGGACTACGGGATCGTGACCGCCGTGGGGGTGTTCTACATCATCCCGGTGATGTTGTTCTTCATCTTCACCCAGCGGTATCTGCTGACCATCTATGCCGGTGGGGTCAAGGGATGAGCCTAAACCATTGAGGCCTCACGCAAGGAGAACGCCATGAAGGTTGTACTGGAGAAGCTGAGTAAGTATTTCGGCAAGGTTGTGGCCGTGGATGACCTTGATCTGGACATCGAGTCCGGGGGGTTCGTGGCCCTCCTCGGCCCCTCTGGGTGCGGCAAGACCACCACCCTGCTCATGATCGCCGGCATCTATAAGCCCACCGCCGGGTACATCCGTTTTGGCGACCGGGTGGTCAATGACCTCTTGCCCAAAGACCGCAAGATCGGCATGGTCTTCCAGAGCTACGCCCTCTACCCTCACATGAACATCTTCGACAACATCGCCTTTCCCCTCACCTTGCAGAAGGTGGCAAAGGGCGAGATCAAGCGGCGAGTGGCTCAGGTAGCCAGCCTGATGCGCATCGAGGAGCTCCTAGAGCGCAAGCCCGGCCAGCTCTCCGGCGGCCAGCAGCAGCGCGCTGCCCTCGCCAGGGCCCTGGTCAAGGAGCCAGACCTGCTCCTTCTGGATGAACCCCTGTCCAATCTCGACGCCAAGCTACGCATGGCCATGCGGGCGGAGATCAAGCGTCTGCAAAAAGAACTCGGCATCACGACCATCTTTGTTACCCACGACCAAGTGGAGGCCATGACCATGGCCGACCGTATCGCTGTGCTCGACGCTGGGCACCTTCAGCAGTTCAGCCCTCCCAGTGAGCTATACGATCACCCCAGAAACCT
>DYIS01000184.1 GCA_020723545.1 Ktedonobacter racemifer | reverse complement strand
TGGGTTACCCTGGTCAGTAACCGATGACGCACCGGTTTTTCGTGCCAGCGGAGTGGCTCCGCAGCGATCCCATTGAAATCACGGGCGGCCTGGCGCATCAAATCGCCGATGTCCTGCGCCTGCGACCGGGTGAGCAGATAGTGCTGTTGGACAACTCCGGCTGGGAATATCGGGTCGAGCTGATCCGCGTGGCTTCCCTCCAGGCGAGGGGGATTCTTCGGGGCAAATCCCTGGCCACCCGGGAGCCTCGCACCAAGATCACCCTGTACCAGGCCTTGCTCAAGGGCGACCATTTTGAGTACGTGCTGCAAAAGGGCACAGAGTTGGGCGTCATCGAATTCGTTCCACTGATCTGCGACCGCTGCGTGGTGGCAACCATGAGCCAGGCGTCGGCCAAGCTGGCCCGCTACCAGCGCATCATCCTGGAGGCGGCAGAACAGTGCGGCCGCGCCAAATTTCCGGCCTTAAGACCGGCGATCCTTTTCCGGCAGGCTTGTGAACAGAATGCTGGCAGGGGGTTATCGCTCATCCCGTGGGAGGGAGAAAGGGTTCAAAGCCTCAAGGGGATCATCGGCGAAAGGGCGGCCTCGGCTAGCAAAGAGGCCAGGGAAGGACAGGGTAGCGTCTCCAGGCCCGGCCTACGGCCCAGGCCCTTTTCTGTGAGCCTGTTCATCGGGCCGGAGGGGGGCTTTTGCCCGGAGGAGGTTAGTTGGGCCCAGCGCTACGGCATAGTCCCTGTGAGCTTGGGGCCCAGGATCCTTCGGGCAGAGACGGCTGGGCTGGCGGCCACGGCGGCCATACTCTACGAATTTGGCGACCTGGGAGGCTGAGAGATGGCCCAAATCGGCAAGTGCCGCCTGATCGTGAACCCGGTTTCGGCCAACGGTGCCACGGCAAAGAAATGGCCTCGCGTCAGGGCGCTCCTGGAGAGACAAGGCCTGCGGTTCGACCACTGCTTCACCGAACGGCCCGGCCATGCCGTGGAGCTGGCGCGACGAGCAGTTGAAGATGACTGCCAACTGGTGGTGGCGGTGGGCGGAGATGGCACGGTCAATGAGGTAGCAAACGGCCTGGTGGGAAGCCAGGGTGAGATACCAACCGGGATTGTATTGGGGATAATACCCACGGGCACCGGCGCGGATTTTGGGCGAACATTCGGCATCCCGCGTGACCACGAACAAGCGTGTCAGCACCTCGTGGGCGAAACCACCAGGGCCATTGACCTCGGCGTGATCGGTTACTCCAATGCAGCCGGCTCGGTGCGCCGCTACTACGTGAACGTGGCAGGGTCGGGATTCGACGGCGAAGTCGCCGAGCGAGTCAATCGCAGCTCGAAAGTCCTGGGTGGCACTATTCCCTATTTGTCATGCCTGGTGGTCACGCTGATCGCCTACAAAAACAAGATGATTGAAATAACCCACGATGGTCAAAAGTCAACGCGCCGAGCCAACAGCTTGATCGTTTGTAACGGCCGCTACTTCGGCGGTGGCATGTTCATCGCGCCTAATGCTGATCCATCCGATGGGTTCTTAGATGTAGTGGTCATCGGCGACACCGGCCGTCTGGAATTCCTACAGGCCGTCCCTCGCGTCTACAAAGGCACTCATCTGACGCATCCCAAAGTGGAATCCTTTCGCGCTCGAGAGATTAGGATGGAGACCCGGGAACGGATGCTAATCCAGGCCGATGGAGAGCTTTTGGGCCAGGCGCCGGCCACGTTTTCGCTGATTCCCCGGGGTCTGGTGGTCAAGGTATAGCTCGCACCAACCTGGGTGATCGCTGTCTTGAAGCTCCAGGCGGATGTTGCGCCGACCCACAAAATGTAGAGAATGGAGGCAAAAATGCCAGCAGTTCCCGCCTTCATGTTAAAAAAGCTGTTCGTGAAGGGCAGCCTGAAGAACAATCTGGAAGGCTTTGAGTTTCAGTTGAAGAACGTCCTGGCCCCCGGCACGATTACCGGCGTCCTTCCATTAGTGGTGGATGACCAGACCTACCAGGCGGAGAATCTTTACATAATACAAAGCGAGGAGCGAAGGGCCGCCAATCAGATCGGCAAGGAGCAGCCCCTCTCTTTTGCCCTCAACTCCCAGGTTACCATGGCCGTGAGGGGCCCTCAGCTCCCACCCGGCGCCCACCGCATTGTGATCGACGTGATCACCAAGGAGGCCGGTGAGCTCAAATGGGACGTGACCGAAACGCTTTGAGCGTCAAGCGGGCGCTTCGGCCTTGATCCGCAAGTATATCTGGGTCATAGCGTGCGAACTCACCTTTCTGGTGGTGGCCCTAGCTTCAGCCGCGTGGGCCTGGCGTTGGCTGGAGTCCGTGGGCGACTACCGGTCTCCTTTGCGCAGCCGGCCCTCCTTGCAAGGGGCTACCACCCCAGCCGTTCAACAGGTGGTACTGGTGGTGTTGGACGGATACGAGGCCAAGGTGGCTGAGGCTGCAGGCTTATTGCTCGACTGGCCAGCGAAGGGTGCTACTTGTCGCCTGAGTTATCGGTACGGCGCAGGCTATTTTCCTCTCTGGCTTCCTCTGGTCACCGGTGCTACGGCCGAGTTTAGCGGCGCCAGCGACTGGAAGGGTATTCCGAAGAGCTGGCTTCCAGGGCCCTTTGGTGACAGCCTCCCGGGTGAGCCCGAGGAAAGGTTCCAGCCAACCACCATCTTAAAGGCCGCCAAAAGTGCCGGTTACCTGACTGCGTTTGTGGGGTCCCCGGAGTGGGCCGCTTTGCTTCCTGCGGAGGACGTGACAGTTAGAAATACCATAGCTGCCTCGAGCCCCTTGGACGCTTTCACTCGGACCGGGCTTGCCGCCCTGACCGACTTGAAACCCAACCTCCTTTTAATCGTGTTGCCTTATCCTGCATCGTATGACGTTGGCTCATCGCCGGCCCACGTTGCCGGCCCGGCTCAGAGCGTGGGTGCTTATCTTCGAGCCTTGTATGACGCGTTGGACCCCGCGAATGCGGTCTTGGTGGTGGTGACTGTCCCCCCAATGATACAGCCTGGGTGGCGAGACCAAGAGGGCAGGCTATTCCTGGCGGGCGAGAAGGTTCGAGTCGGGGAATATCCCGACATGGGATCGGAGGATGTGGCGGCTGCGGTCACCGCCTTGCTGGGGACGCCAGTGCCGGAAGGCTCTACTGGCTCGGTTCCGTGGCGACTGCTGGCGTTGGACGAACGCAGCAAAGCGGTGAAACAGTTGGCCTTTGCCACCCAACGGGTGGCACTGGCAGACGCATACCTTTTTAGCGTGAAGATGGGAACGTTGGATGAGCAAGTGGTAAACGATCTGGCCATGTCCAGGAGTGCGCTGAACGTCGGAAATCTGACCGGTGCTTATCGTCTGGCCACTAACGCCATGGCACAAGCTGACTTGGCTGTGGCTAAGGCCAAGGCAGCCAAATTGCAGAAAGAGCGTTGGAGGAGGACACCGCTAGTGGCTCTGGCGCTGACGCCACTCGTGCTAGCCATGCTCGGTGTACTGGCGGTCTGGTTGAATCGATACCGGCCGATACGTGCCCTTCGTCTCTTTCCTCCCTCCGCTCTTTGGCTGGACTCGTCGCCAGGCAGGTTTGCGGTGGCCTTGGCTGGGTTTGGCGCGGCAATCACGGCTGACCTTCTGGCAATCCAACCCGGCTCTTCTGTTTACTGGCAGCCGGGAGGTTGGCCAACGGCCGCCCTGGAGCGTATGCTGGGCGTGGCTTCTTGGTCACTGATCCTGTCATTGCTGGCCCTGGGGTTCTACCTGTTCAGAGAAAGGGTCGAACCGGGCCAGTTTTTTCGCCTGGGGCTGCTCCTCTCTGCCTGGCTGATCTACCTGGAACTGGTGCCAGTGCTGCTGTTATACTGGCACGACGGTCTGTGGTTGACCTGGTACATACCGGACGCCTGGGTGCTATGGCTGTGGCCGACGGCGCTGACGCTCTTGTTCGCTTTGGCGGCCGCTGCTGTCGTTGTTCCACCGGTCGTGGCCGCTTTCTACGCCCTGGCCTGGTCATCAAATAGTGACAACCGGAAGCTGTAACGTTCTGCGAGGTGCTTTCGTTATATTGGGTGGAGGCTGCCCCTCCACCCCAAAGGTAGAGGGCATGCCGGAGGAAGTCGAGCTGGTGCGTCGGGCCGTGCGGCGCGAGGCGGAAGCCTTTGCCCGGCTCTACGAACTGCATCTGGACGAGGTATTCCGCTACGTTTACTATAAGAGCGGGGATACAGTGGAGGCCGAGGACCTGACGGAGCAGGTTTTCCTGAAAGCCTGGGAATCCATCGATCGCTTCCAGTGGCGGGGGACTCCCTTCAGGGCCTGGCTGTTGCGTCTGGCCCACAATCTGGTAGTTGACCGCTGGCGAGGTCGGCGAGAAACGCAGTCCTTGAACGATATCCAATCCGCGCCTGGGCCTGGCCCGGAGGGCCAGGCATACAAGACGCTCGAGGTTCAAGAACTGCAGAGGGCGCTTTGCAGCCTTTCGGCGGAGCAGCAGCAGGTCATCATCCTGCGTTTTGTGGAGGATTTGAGCTATCAGGAGATCGCCTCGATCATGGGCAAATCCGAAGGCGCTCTCCGGGTGATCCAGCACCGGGCTTTGGTCAATTTGCGAAAGGCCATGGCTGCGAGTTAGCGCGCGTCAAAGCATGGGTGAGCAAATGAAAGCGATCGAACGAGCATTGTGGGATTGCCTGATCGAGATTCAGGACAAAGGCCGCCCGGTGGAGGAGTGCCTGGCTCGCCATCCCGAACTGGCCGACGAACTGGCTTCGCTGGTGCACACGGCCACTACGGTGCGCCAGGTGCCACATCCTGAGCCCTCGCCCGGGTTCCGAAGCGGGGCCAGCGTCAGGCTCTTGAACCGGATTCACGCCGGGGAGACGGCACGTTCTTCCCCCAGTGGCGCCATGCAGTGGTTTCCGCGGCCGGCCCGGCTGCGCTCCTGGGCGGTGACGTGGCTGGCTCGGGCCACGATCGCCATGATCTGTGCGGCCCTCTTTGGCGGCGGCGCGGTATTAGCGGCCAGGGATAGCCTGCCGGATAGCCCCCTTTACGGGACTAAGCTGGTCTGGGAGCGTGTACAGCTCAGGCTGGCAGTCAGCGAGGGGACCAAGGCCACGCTGCTCATGAGGTTTGCCGATGAGCGCGTGAGGGAGATGCAGGCCCTGGCGGCTAAGGGCAAGGGCCGGGAGGCAGCCCAACTGGCCGTTCAGTATGCGCAGGACGTGACGCAGGTGCAGAAGTCAATTGAAAGCGGCCTGGAAGGGAACGGGAAGACCCTGGAACTGCTCCTGCGGTTTGATGCTCAGGTAAAACGGCACGAGGGTGCTTTGGACCGGGTGCGGCAGCAGGTGCCCGAGGAGGAGCGGCCGGCCTTAGACAATGCCCTGGAGGCCTCCCGGCGAGGCCAGGCCAAGGCCCGGGAGGCCATAGAGAGACGAAAATCGCCTCCCGCCCAGGAGAAGAGGGAGACACCTCCCCCAGGCCAGGATAGGGGCCCGGATCAGCCACCCGGCCGAAGGAGATGGAACTGATTGAATAGGGAGCGTGGTCACCCCGCCGCTATCCGATCAATGAACATCGGGTCATAGGGTCAGGTCTTGAAACATCATTTTTTAACCGCCGTCCCCTTTGTGAT
>DYIS01000183.1 GCA_020723545.1 Ktedonobacter racemifer | reverse complement strand
AGGATCGAACCTCATACCCATCCAAGCCGGTCTCGCCTTTGCCCTCCTCGAGGCACTGCTCGATGCTCCAGCGCTGCGAGGCTATCTGGGCCAGGGTCTCCAGCGGGGTGCCCGCTGGAGCATTGGAGAGATAGTAGGCGATCTCCGGGATCACTGATCGACCGGCGAGCCACCAGCCAACTCTCGGGTCCCGGCACGCCGTCGCGACTTTCGAGAACACGGGCGCACGCCCAGTCGTAGGTGAGCGGCCCTTTCGCTCCGTCCGCGACACTGAGACGGTGCCAGGCCTCTGCGGGCCAGGTCGCGACCACCTTTGCCACGGATGTGGAGGGCGTCGCATCGGCGGCCAAGCGAACCAATGTCCGTGGACGCCCTATCCCTGGTTTGAACGGAGCAATCACCGCCGGTGGCTCCGACCAGACGACCGTGCTCGACGACACAGCGAACAGATACAGGCGCTGCGTCTTCTCGACCAGACGCCGCAGCTTGACGGCATCGCCGTAGATCTCGTCGCCCAGGACCCAGCGCATGGGAACACCATTGGCCCACGCGTGCCCCAGCATGGCCATGGCAAGGTCCGGTTTGGTCTGAAACGTGACGTCCTCGGGGACACCCGCCTGCTTTCGCCGTTCCGCATCGTCGCACCACTCCTCGGGCAGGTACAAGCGGCGATCAAGGAAGGTGTGGCCCTTCGCCGTCCGGTAGGTCAGAAAGACACCGACCTGGCAGTTCTCGATCTTCCCGGCGGTGCCGCTGTACTGGCGTTTGACGCCGACAGAGCGGTCGCCTTTCTTGACGAAGCCGGTCTCGTCGATCACACCGATGCCCCCGGGAGCGCCGAGGTGCTCGACGACGAAGTCTTGCAGCTCATCGCGGACGCCGTTGACGTCCCAATGAGCGTCATAGAGCAGGCGTTGCATCTTGTCCGGGGCATGGTCTCCCGCAGCTTCGGCCAACTGCCAGCCGTTCTTGCGCTGGACGGGCGCCATCAGCGCACGCAGATACTTGACGGCCTGGCGACGCGGCTCGCTGCGCTCGAAGAACCGTGCAAAGCGGGCATGAAACGCTTCAAAGTCATCGGCCCATTGGGCCAGATCGCTTGTCATCGCTGTCTCCACCTTTCAGGGACAGCAAGTATCGCATAAACCAGCCATCTTGACAAGTGCGGCTGTAGTACTAGCCCGGTGGAGGCCCTTACCGCCGGCGAAGTCGGGTACGTGGCCACCGGCCTCAAGAACGTCAAGGAGTGCCAGGTCGGCGATACGATCACGCTGGCCGAGAGCCCGGCCCAGGAGTCCCTGCCCGGCTACCGCCCGGCCAAGCCCATGGTCTTTGCCGGGCTATACCCGGCCGAGGCCAACGATTACAACCTCCTGCGCGATGCCCTGGACAAGCTCAAGCTCAACGATGCCTCCCTTTTCTACGAGCCTGAGACCTCCCTGGCCCTGGGCTTCGGCTTCCGCTGCGGCTTCCTGGGGCTCTTGCACCTGGAGATAGTCCAGGAACGGTTGGAGAGAGAGTACAAGCTCAACCTCTTGGCCACCGCTCCCAGCGTGGAGTACGTCGTCGTCACCACCTCCGGCCAGGAACTGGCGGTGGACAACCCGGCCAATCTTCCCCCTCCCCAGGAGATAGCAGAGATCCGGGAGCCCTGGATGAAGATCAGCGTCATCACCCCTAGCCGCTACATCGGGTCGGTGATGGAGCTGATCACCGGCCGCCGAGGGGAATACGAGAGAATGGACTATATCGACGAGCAACGAGTACTCTTGACCTACGATTTGCCCCTCTCCGAGATGCTCACCGACTTCTACGACCAGCTCAAATCGCGCACCCAGGGCTACGCCTCCCTGGATTACACGCTCTCCGGCTACCGGGCGGCCGACCTGGTGCGCCTGGACATCCTGGTGAACAACCAGATCGTGGATGCCCTTTCCCTCATCACCCATCGGGACCGGGCCTACCAGAATGGCCGGGCCCTGGTGCAGAAGCTCCGCAAGATCATCCCGCGGCAGCTCTTCGAGGTGCCCATCCAGGCCGCCGTGGGCCAAAGGGTCATCGCCCGGGAGACCATCGCCCCCATGCGCAAGAACGTGCTGGCCAAGTGCTACGGCGGCGACGTCACTCGCAAGCGCAAGCTCCTGGAGAAGCAGGCCGAAGGAAAGAAACGCATGAAGCGGCTGGGCAACGTGGAGATACCCCAGGAGGCCTTCATGGCCATCCTGAAGCTGGAGCAATGAGACCAGCCGCGGTTGTCCTGCCGCCCTGCCAGGAAGGATCTGCCGTCGCCATGGACCAAGCGCTGCCGGAGAAGGTTGGAATGCCGTGAGCCACAGATCGAGAGCGCTCACCTCCGACTCGATTCTTTCTCTCAGTTTCGGGCTCCTGGTCATTGCCAACTTCCTCTTCTTCGGCAGCATGTACCTCCTCATGGCCACACTGCCCGTATACGCGGCAGAGTTGGGCGGCCAGCCCGCCCAGGTGGGCCTGGTGATCGGGATGTTCGCCATCACCGCGGTGCTGGCGCGGCCCTACGTAGGCCAACTGGTGGATCGTCTGGGTCGCAAGGCTATCGCCTTGATCGGCGCCGCCATCTTCTTCGCCGCTCCACCCCTGTACAACCTCGCCACCACCATCCCCATGCTCATGGCCGCCCGCATGTTCCACGGGATGGGGATAGCCTGCTTCACCACCGCCGCCACCACCTGGGTGGCCGACATCGTCCCCGCCAGCAGGAGAGCCCAAGCCATCGGCCTGTACGGGGTGTCTAGCCTGACGGCCATGGCCCTGGGGCCGGCCCTGGGCACCGCCATATTGGGAGACACGTCTTTTCCATTTCTGTTTGCCGTGTCAGCGGCGGCCGCCCTGGGCGCCTTTCTGGCCGGGGCCCTGGCCCCGCCCGGCCAGAGCGTCCACGCTACCGGGAACGCCGGCCACCTGGGTTTCTGGCAGGCAATCCGGGTGCGGGGGATCTGGGTGCCAACCCTGGCCACTCTCACCTGTGCCACAAGCTACGGCACGGTCTTGAGTTTCTTGCCTCTATATGCCATGGAGCGAAAGCTGCCCGACTTCGGCGGCTCCCTGCCCTTCCTGGGCTCCGGTTTGGACGTGGCCCCCGCCGGTGGCTTTTTCTTCATCTACGCCCTCGCCACGGTGGCCGTTCGCCTCGTCGCCGGGAGGCTGTTCGATCGGATGGGCCGGCGCAAGGCAGCCATCCCGGTGATGCTCCTGGTGGCGTTCGCTTTTTGGCTCTTCCCTAACCTGCATTCCCTGTCCTGGCTGGCCCTGATAGCCATGCTGTATGGGGCCGGTTTCGGCAGCGTCCAGCCAGTGCTGAACGCCCTGGTGGTAGACAAAGCCCCTCTCCAGGCCCGGGGCGCGGCAGTGGGCATCTTCGGCGCCGGTTTCGACCTGGGCATCGCCATCGGCTCTTTCCTGGGTGGAGTGGCGGCCGCGGCCGTGGGTTACGCCGCCATGTACGCCCTGGTGGGCGCTGTGGTCCTGGCCGGCTGCCTGGCCTTCGTTTACTTTTTGCGCGGGTAATGAGAGACAAAAAGGACCATTTGACCATTACTGACACACCGGCTACACCGAAAGCCACGAATCCGGGGCCCCCAAGGGGCTGGGGGCACCTTGGGGTGTCGTATCTCTGGCTGGCCCTGATCCTCCTGGCCGCGGCGGGTTTGCGCGTCTACGGCATAGATTGGGACCAGGGGAACTATTTCCACCCGGACGAGCGATGGCTGCTCATGGTGACCGAGGGCACGTCCTTGCCCTCCAGCCTGGCCCAGGCCCTGGACCCCTCCCGATCAACCCTAAACCCCTTTTACGACCATCAGGAAAGGCACACGGTGCACTTTGCCTACGGGTCGTTCCCGGTCTACCTGTTACGCTTCATCGGCCATCTCCTCTCCCCTGGAGGGTCCATAGAGGCCGAGCTGAACCACCTGCGGCTCATCGGGCGCGGGCTGTCCACCGCCTTTGATCTGGGCACGATTATCCTGGTGTTCTTGCTGGGGAAAAAGCTCCGGAGCGAAAAGGTGGGGCTTCTGGGGGCGTCTTTCACCGCGTTCACGGTGCTGCACGTCCAGCTCTCTCACTTCTTCACGGTGGACACCATCCTGACCTTCTTCGTCCTCCTCGCAGTATATTTGGCCTTCTCCGTGGCTCAGTCGGGGCGCCGGCGATACGGCATTATCATGGGCATTGCCATCGGGCTGGGGCTGGGAACCAAGGCCAGCGTAGCACCACTGTTTCTGGTGGCCGCCGTCGCCTGGGCCTGGGCCGCCCGGCATCCGGGCGAAACCACCTTCTTGACCGGTAAAGAAGCGGCAAGCGGTTTCACGGTCACCGTGGCTGCTGCTGCCCTGGCCTTCCTGGCCGTGGAGCCCTACGCCTTGCTGGACTGGTGGAACTTCTGCACCGCCCTCTGGGTCGAGGGGGCCATGGTGCGCGGCGCCTCCGACCTGCCCTACACCCGACAGTATCTAAACACCATACCGTTCCTTTATCAGGTTCAGCAAACCGTTATCTGGTCCACTGGCCTGCCCTTGGGCCTGGTGGCCTTCGCCGGGCTAGTCTACGGCGTCTTCCGGGCGATCAAGGGTAGATCCTGCGGGCACGTGCTGCTAACCTCCTGGACGCTGCCATACTTCCTTACCATGGGTAGCTTTCAGGTCAAGTACCTGCGCTACATGCTTCCGCTATTGCCATTCATGTCCCTGCTGGCCGCAGATATGCTGCTGTCCACCGGACCGGCCAGGAAACGAGACCGCACAGCGCCAGCTCCATGGGTTGCCCTGGCTATGAGGACACTGGCCTTGGCCACCCTGCTCTCCTCGGCCTTCTATGCCCTGGCCTTCCTGAACGTCTATCGCCAGGAGCATCCCTGGCTTCAGATGTCCCGCTGGATCTACGCCAACGTGCCCCCCGGCTCCACCATCGCCGTGGAGCATTGGGACGATCCATTACCGGTGGCGATGCGCCTGGGAGGGCGAGACCGTAAGCCCCAGGAATACGCGCTCCACGAGATGCCGATCTACGATGAGGACAACGCCTACAAGCTGGCGGGCCTCCTGACCGCCCTCCAGGAGAACGACTACATTTCCCTGTCCTCCAACCGCCTGTACGGCTCTGTTGCTCGTCTACCCGATAGGTACCCCATCACGACCCGTTATTACCAGGCACTCTTCGGCGAGAAACTGGGGTTCAAGCTGGTAGCCAGCACCAGCACCTATCCCAGCCTCTTCGGGTTGACCCTGGTGGACGATACCTTAAGCGAAGCCCGGCTGCCTGTACCGGCCCTGCTCCGAGAGAGAGGGCCGTCGCCCCTGACCCTAAACCTGGGCAAGGCCGACGAGAGCTTCACCGTGTACGACCACCCCAAGGCCCTATTGTTTAAAAAGGTAGAGCGGCTCTCGTTATCTGACCTCTACCAGGCCCTCACCAGGGGCAGATAGCAGATGGCAGATAGCAGCCCTCAGCTATCGGCTATCCGCTATCGGCTCTCTGCGGCCATCATGGGATAACTTGTCGGACTCCCGATGGCAGTGCTAGCCCTTGCTAGGCACCTTCATGGGGTGAATTCTTAACGAATGAGGCAAGATTTTTACCGCAGACCGCTGAGTTGATCCTCCCGCAGGTTCGGAACCTGCGGG
>DYIS01000182.1 GCA_020723545.1 Ktedonobacter racemifer | reverse complement strand
GGAAGCCCCGGTATTTCTCGGTTAATTCCTCCAGGAGGAGGCCCACAGCGTAAAGGGCCACGTCCCGGTCCATGCCCTGCAATTGCTCGTTGGTGGCCTTCTCTGCGCCCCGGATCTGCTTCGTGGCGGCCTTGATCTCACCCTCCACCGTCTCCCGGCGTCTCATGATGCCTTCCCGGGCCTGCTCGGGCAGAGTGGCGAACTCCTCATCGCCCATGGGCATGCCCTCTTTCAGGGGGATGATCAGGAGCCCCACCGGTGCGCCCTGGAGGGCGAAGCCGGCCTCGTGGGCCTTGCGGCTGAGGTCGTGCAGTAGCTCCTGTCTCCGCTTCTGCAGGGCCTCCACCATGGCCTCCCGGCGGGCTGAGTATTCCTCGCTCTCGAAGGCCTTGGGTATCTCCCGCCGGGCTCCTTCCACCAGGGCCTTCATGTCCTTGTGGAACTCCTTGCCGCGGCCCGGCGGGAGCCGCAAGGCCCGGGGCCGGTAGGGATCCCGGAAATTATTGACATAGCACCAGTCGGGCGGGATCGGCTTTTCCTTGGCCAGCTCCTCCAGAAAACCCTTCACCGCGGTGGTGCGGCCGGTGCCCGGCGTCCCTGCCACATAGATGTTGAAACCCTGCTCCTTGATGCCCAGGCCGAATTGCAGGGAACGCACTGCCCGCTCCTGGCCCAGTATGCCGGCCAGGGGCTCCACCGCCTCGGTGGTGTGGAAATCCAGGGTCCCGGGGTCGCAGACCCGCCGGAGCTTGTCGATCGCTAACTCTTCCAACATATGAGCGTACCTCCCCAAAAAGGCAGGGGTGTTTCTCGTGACCTCCCACCTCTTTTACTGGTCAAACAACGTTTAGCCCCACTTGCCTTTGCTCACGTGTGATTGCAGCTCGGCCTTGTTCATCCGGCGCAGGACCCAGGCATCGTTCTTGGCTTTGGCAAAGATGGCCACGCTGGGCGGGTCCAGATTGTCCTGCACGCCCTTTTCCGCCATCTCCTCAACCTTGAAGAGCAGTTCGAAGAGGTGCATGTGCAGGCCATTGGTCAGGCGGGAGCGGTCGATGAGCGCGGCTTCTCTTAACCAAGAAGGTACAAGGACACTAAGTATTCTTTGTGCCTTGGTTGCCCTAGTGGTTTCCTGAGATTTGACTCCTTCGTCAAGAATTTGGCCTATGAAGGCACCTGGTCAAAGAAGGGTAGACAAGTTGCTGCTGCCGGCGCGGCCCAAGAGAGGGATGTCAATGGGCGAAGGTTCATGGACGGACCTCCTCGGAGCTTGGGCCTCGGGGCTTTGAAATTTAAGGTTGTCCCATGAACGATTCAGCCGGCCCGAGCCGGCTGGATACAAGTATACTACCTGTAGCCGCCAATAATCAAGAGCGGGCTTTGTAGATTTGCAGGATAACCGGCCTCGTGTGTCCTCAGGCGGGGAACTTCGGCCCGAGGATGGGCCCTGAGCGGCTTTTCGCAACGGCGAGTGTTCTCCCTTGAAAATGAATTTGGCATATTCTACAGCCCAATGCGTAGAGCTGGTATCGTACGCGCCGCCCTGTCACCTCAAAATGGGTGGAAGGCCAATCGTATTGGCCGTCAGTAGGACAAGTTGCCAACTTGTCCCACTAACACGGTTGGGCTTCTACCCTACCAGACCAACAGAGCAGCCAATCTGCTATTAGGATAGCGGTGAGTAGAGTGACCCATCCTCCCGCCCCGATCCAGATCGGGGCGGGAGGATCAAACACCAATGCTGGGCCTTCTTTACTAAGTAAATAAACTCGGCCAGTCGTGCGGCGAAAGAATGCATAGGAAACCTCCGGCGCTCCTTTGTTGGTTCAGGGGTTGCACTCCTGAGCTTTTGGGCAAAATGCTTGCGGCAACAATGGCCATTCTGCTACTCGCTTCTGGCTGTGGGCCGTCTCCGACCCCGCCGCCCGGGCCACCGATTTCCCTGACCATCATCCACACCAACGACACCGGGGGCTACGTGGACCCCTGCGGCTGAGGCGTGCCCAAGGGAGGCGTGGCCCGGCGGGCCACCGCGATCAAACAGGAACATGAGAAAAGCCAAAATCTATTGATCCTGGATGCGGGCAACTCCCTCTACGGCCAACCGTTGGCCAACAAGACCCAAGGGAGGGTCATCGTCGAAGCCATGAATGCCATGGGCTACCAGGCCATGGCCCTGGGAGACCGCGATCTGATGTTTGGCACCTCGGCCCTGGCCGAGCGGATGAAGGAGGCCCGCTTTGCCTTTTTGTCAGCCAATCTGGTTTGGGCTGACTCCGGCCAGCCGGTTGCTAAACCGTATGCGATTGCCACGGTGAATGGCCGGAAGATTGGCATCATCGGATTGACTCACCCCGGCGCCTTGACCACGCTGGAACAGTTGCTTGGACCAGAAAGGGGGAAGCCAGTCGCCGCGACCTTGAGGATCAATGACCCGGTGGCCGCGGCCAAGGAATACCTGCTCAAGGTCCAGAAAGAAACCAACGTGGTGCTCCTGCTCACCAATCTAGGGATAGGACTGGACCAGAAGCTGGCCAAAGAAGTGCCGGGCATAACCGCGATAATCGGCGGCCGCTCTCGTGTCATCCTCCAACCGCTCGTAAGGGCGCCGGAGACGGGCACGGTCATCGCGCAAGCGGGGTTTGATGGCGAGTTCCTCGGCATCCTGAAGCTGGAGATAGACGGACGAGGCAAGGTGACCGCCTACGAGGGCAAGGTATTGCCTCTGGGCCCGGAGTATGCCGACGACCCAGCCATGAATGACCTTTTGAAGAAGTTCCAAGACTAGACGAGTTCCGTGCCACTGCATTCGACGCTGCTGTTAATTAATGGCCGCATCCATACCATGGAGCCGCACCAGCCTGGGGCGCAGGCGGTGGCGGTCCTGGGCGACACAATCTTGGCGGTGGGCGAGGACGGCGATGTCCGGGACCTCGCCGCTCCCAAGACCGAGGTCATCGATCTGGCCGGCCGGGCGGTCTACCCGGGCTTCATTGATTCTCACATCCACCTGGCCTCATACGCCCAGGGCCTGAGCCAGGTCCAGCTCCAGGGTGCCCGGTCCCTGGAGGAGGCCCTCCATCTGGTGGAAACAAAGATCGAGGGTCTCGTGCCCGGCCAGTGGGTCCTGGGCCACGGCTGGGACCACAATGACTGGCTTGTGCCGGCGTTCCCAACCAAAGAGCCCCTGGACCGCATCGCCCCCAATAATCCAGTGGCCCTCCGGCGCAAAGATGGCCATTCCCTCTGGGTCAATTCGCAAGCCCTGAGGCTGGCGGGCATCCATTGCGACACACCTGACCCTCCCGGCGGCTGCATCGCCCGGGACCCCGAGACCCAGGAACCCACCGGACTCCTCCGGGAAAACGCCATCGAACTGGTGGTTCAAAAGATCCCGGCGCCAGCGACGGAACCGGAGGCCACAGCGCTGGAGGAAGCCGTAGCACACGCCCAGCAATACGGCCTGACCGGCATCCATGACTGCGAGGGAAGCCATGCCTTCCGGGCCTTTGGGGAGCTGGAATCCAATGGGCGGCTTGGGCTCCGCGTGTACATGCTGATCCCGGTGGAGGAGCTCGGGGATGCGATCAAGCTCGGCCTGACCACCGGCTTCGGCAACACGAACCTGAGGGTTGGGCCGGTGAAGATCTTCGCCGATGGCAGCCTGGGCTCTCAGACGGCGCTGATGCTGGAACCCTTCCAGGGGCAGGCCACAAACTATGGGGTGGCTGCCATGTCGAAGGAGGAGATCTACGATCTGGTGCGCCAGGCGGGGGAGGCCGGCATCGCCGCGGCCATCCACGCCATCGGCGATGGGGCCGTGCGCGAGGTACTAGATGTCTACGAATCAACCCGTGACATCTGGAAGCCGCGCCGCTTGCGCCAGCGCATCGAGCACGTGCAGCTCTTGCACCCCGCCGACGTGCCCCGCCCGGCCGCGCTGGGGGTCATGGCCTCCATGTAGCCCTTACGTGCTACCTCCGACCGCTATATGGCCGACCGGCTGTGGGGAGAGCGATGCCGCTACGCCTATGCCTGGCGGAGCCTCCTGGACGCGAGAACGGCGCTGGCCTTTGGCTCGGATTGTCCGGTGGAGACCTTGGACCCGCTACGGGGGATCCACGCCGCCGTCACCCGGAAGCGGGTGGAGGAGCCGGACGTTGACAGTTGGTATCCCCAGGAATGCATCGGCGTCCAGCAGGCGGTGCGTGCCTATACCTTGGGCGCGGCCTATGCCTCTGGTGAGGAGGGCCTCAAGGGTTCTCTGGCGACCGGCAAGCTGGCGGACGTAGTGGTGCTGGACAGGGACATTTTCCAGATCCCTCCCGATGAGATACCGCGGGCCGAGGTGGAAATGACGGTCCTTGGCGGGCAGGTGGTTTTCCGACGATGATCAGGCGTCTGGTCTTTTATGTTGCCATCGCTCTATTGGTCTGTGCCCTGGCCCTGGGGCTGGCCCTCCTGGCGCCGCCCGTTCGCGAGAATGTGGTGGACCTATACCTGTGGTACACCGACCAGGAGCCGCCCGCGGTCCAGATAGCAGCCCCCTCTGGCGTGGTGAAAGGCACCATTTCTGTCTCCATGGTGGTGAGGGACAACTACGCCTACGCTGTCACCTCCATCACCGTGGACGGCGTGCCCGCCGACCTCGCTGAGGGCGAGCTGATCATCCCCACCACGAAGCTGCCCGATGGGGACCACCTGGTACGGGTAGAGGCCCAGGATCTCTCCCGCCGCAAGAATGTCGGCCAGGCCGCCGCGAAGTTCACCACGGATAACACGCCTCCCCGGCTCACGGTGGAGCTGGACCCTCCGGTGGCGACCCAGGGCCATGTCTTGCTAATGAAGGTGGGATCCAATGAGCCGGCTACTATCGCCGCCGCCTTCGACGGCAGAGCTATAACCCTGAACCGTGGGCCGGATTACTTCTGGTACCTGACCGGTTTCGACGCATTGGCGAAGCCGGGGGAGCACCTGCTCCAGTTGGCAGCCGCTGATCCAATAGGAAATACCTCTCGGGTCACCTCCACCGTCCGGCTGGCTGCCTTCCCGTTTCCGACGGAGACCATCTGGCTGCCGCCCGGCAACCTGAAGCAGGCTCAGGAGAATGCCAGGCTCTTGCAGCAGGAGAAAGACCGGCGCATGGCAGCTTATGCCAGAGTGTCGCCGGAGAGGCTGTGGGAGGGAGCCTTTGCCTGGCCGGTGATGGCCGACATCACCTCCGACTATGGCCCCCGCCGCTCCTACAACGGCGGTCCCGTGGCCAGCTACCACGAAGGCCTGGATCTGGGGGCGAAGCCCGGCACGCCGGTCCTGGCTGCCAACCGAGGCAAAGTGGCTCTGGCCCAGGAGATGAAGGGCACCGGCAACACGGTCATCATCGACCACGGGCTGGGGCTATACACGGTTTATCTGCACCTGCAGGAGCTAAGGGTAAAAGAGGGCCGCGAGGTGGCGAAAGGCCAGGTCATCGGCCTGGTAGGCAACACCGGATTATTCTCCACCGGCGCCCACCTGCACTGGGAGGTGCGGCTGGGCGGTATCCCCCTGGAACCCAGCGAGTGGACCAAACGAGCGATGCCGGGGTGAAGCAGAACCAGAAAGGATCTGTCCCCCTTCCCCCTTAATTCTAGCGAAGTCTCGCCTTAAACCGACGAGAGCATTCACGGTTAAGACTCCCGGTGTCT
>DYIS01000181.1 GCA_020723545.1 Ktedonobacter racemifer | reverse complement strand
TGGCCTCCCAGGAGAAGGAGCTGTTGGATTACGCCAAGAGCAAGGGCGCCAAGGGCATTCAGCTCGCGGGCATGTGCTGTTCGGCGAACGAGGTCCTGATGCGCCACGGCGTGCCCGTCGCCGGCAACTACCTGCACCAGGAGCTGGCGGTGGTCACCGGCGCGGTGGACGCCCTGGTGGTGGACGTGCAGTGCGAGATGCAGGCCCTGGAAAACGTGGCCAAGTGCTACCACACCAAGATCATCACCACGGATGATCGGGCCAAGATGCCGCTGGCGGAGCACATCGCCTTCGACGAGCACCACGCCCTGGACGTGGCCCGCCAGGTGATCCGGGTCGCCATCGACAATTATCCCAACCGCCGCTCCCCGGTGATGATTCCCCAGGAATCCTCCCCCACCATCGTCGGTTTTTCCTACGAGACCATCCAGTACCTACTGGGCGGCTCCATCCGCGGTTCGTACTACACCTTGAACGACAATGTCATCGGCGGCCGGGTCCGGGGCGTAGCCGGCGTGGTGGGCTGCAACAACTGCCGCACCCCCCAGGATTCGTCCCACATGATCCTGATCAAAGAGCTGATCAAAAATGACGTGATCGTCTTGTCCACGGGCTGCGCGGCCATGGCCGCGGGCAAATACGGTCTCTTGACCCCGGAATCCGCCTCCAAGTACTGCGGCGAGGGTCTGGCCGAGGTCTGCGAGACCGTGGGCATCCCGCCGGTCCTGCATATGGGGGCCTGCGTGGACAACTCCCGGATCCTGATGGCGGCCACGGCCTGCGTGAAAGCGGGCGGCCTGGGCAGCGACATCAGCGACCTGCCCGCCGCGGGCGCCGCGCCTGAGTGGATGTCGGAAAAAGCCATCGCCATCGGCCAGTACTTCGTGGCCTCGGGTGTCTACACGCTCTTCGGCGTCACCTTCCCCTCCACCGGCTCGGAGATTTTGACCGACTACCTCTTCAAGGGGATCGAAGAAGAGTACGGCGGCAAGTGGGACTTCGTGATGGATCCCATGGACATGGCGAAACGCATGATCGCCCACATCGACCTGAAGCGGAAAGCCCTCGGCATCGACAAGGCCCGGGAACGCGTGCTCATGGATATGGAAATGCGCCGCCAACTGGAAGCCGCAGCCGGCGAAGAACATTAAAAAACGGGAGGCTGCCTGAACCGGGCAGCCTCCTTGCAGATAATTTCCTTTACGAAAAAGGAAGGAGGACGCCAACGTGTCTAAAATCATCATCTCCGCTGCCATTCGCGGCGCTCATAAGATCGTCAATCAATGTGCCGACGCCCTCAACGCAGCCCGGGATAAGTACGGGGAAAACCAGGATATCGGCTTCCCCAATACCGCATATTACCTGCCCATCATCTACTCTTTGATGGGCACCAAGATCGAAAAAATTAAAGACGCGATTCCGGTGATGGAACGCTGCAAGTCCCTGCTGCCCCCCGTCCCCGCGGAAAAGCACCATCTGCCCTACCTGGGACCAGGCCTGGACGCCGGTCTGGCCACCCTGATGGCGGAAGAAATCTTCGAAGCAGTCCGCTACGTGACCGAGCCTGATTATTACGTGGGCGGTGAAGAAGTCTATAGCAAGGGCGACACCAAGATCTGGCTGGGAGCTGCGGAAGACACCATCTTCCGGAAACGGGGCATCGAGTTCGTAGACGGCTCCGCCCCCGGGTTTGCCGCCATCGTCGGCGCCGCGCCCTCAGTCCAGGAAGCCGTGGACCTGGTGACGGAATACCAGAAAAAGAACCTCTATATCTTCCTGGCCGCCCGAAACATTGAAGGCACCACTTCGGTGGCCGAACAGCTTCTGGAAGGCGGCGTGCAGATCGGCTGGCCCACCCGTATTGTCCCCTTTGGGCCGGACATCTCTGCGGCGGTCTTTGCCCTGGGCTTCGCCAACCGGGCCGCCATGGCTTTCGGCGGCGTTAAACCCGGCGCCGCCCTGAAGATGTTGATTTACAATAAGGACCGCATCTTCGCCTTCGTCAATGCGCTGTCCACCATTCCCGACGAATGGTACGCCAACGCGGCAGGGGCCATCAACTGGGGCTTCCCCACCATCACCAACCAGGACATTCCCCAGGTGCTGCCCACCGGTATCTGCACCTACGAGCACGTGGTCTCCAATGTGCCCATGGCCGAGTTGGGCCAGAAGTCCATTGAAGTCCGGGGCCTCAAGGTCGCCATCACCGAGATCGACATTCCGGTGAACTTCGGCGCCGCGTTCGAGGGTGAGCGGGTCCGGAAAGACGACCTCTATGCGGAGTGCGGCGGCGGCAAGACCCAGGCCGTGGAGCTGGTCACCAGCAAACGCATGGAAGAAGTGGAAGACGGCAAGGTGGAAGTCTTCGGTCCCGACCTCCCGGATCTCCCCCAGGACAAAATCCCCATGCGCCTGCCCCTGGCCGTGGTGGTGGAAGTGGCCGGCCGCAACTTTCAGGCCGACTTCGAGCCCATCCTGGAGCGGCAGATTCACCACCTGGTGAACTACGCCCAGGGCATCATGCACATCGGGCAGCGGGACATCGCCTGGTACCGGATCGGCAAGGCCGCGGTGGAAAAGGGCTTCAGCCTGAAACACATCGGCGTGATTCTTCATGCCAAGTTCCACCAGGACTTCGGCGCCATCTTCGATAAATGCCAGATAAAACTCTACACCGAAAAAGACAAGGTGGATGAAATCACCGCCATCGCCCGGAAGGTCTACAAAGAGCGGGACGCCCGGGTGGAAGGCATGACCGACGAAACCACCGAGACCTACTACTCCTGCACCCTGTGCCAGTCCTTTGCGCCCAACCACGTCTGCGTCGTCAGCCCGGAACGTACCGGCCTCTGCGGCGCTTACAACTGGATGGACTGCAAAGCCTCTTTCGAAATCAACCCCACCGGCCCCAACCAGCCCATCCAGAAGGGTGAGACCCTGGATGAGAAATACGGGATGTGGCAGGGAGTCAACGACTTCGTCTTCAAGGCCTCCCGCCAGAAGGTGGAAAAATACAACTTCTACAGCCTGGTCTATGATCCCATGACCACCTGCGGCTGCTGCGAAGCCATCAGCGCGGTCCTGCCCATGTGCAACGGCATCATGACCGTCAACCGGGACTACACCGGAGAGACCCCCTGCGGCATGAAGTTCACCACTCTGGCGGGCGTCATCGGCGGCGGCCAGGTAACCCCGGGCTTCGTGGGCCACAGCAAGTACAACGTCACCCAGCGGAAATTCGTGGCCGGCGACGGCGGCCTGAAGCGGGTGGTGTGGATGCCCAAGATCCTGAAAGAAGAGCTCCGGGAACGCCTCCTGAAACGGGGCGAGGAACTGGGAATCCCCGATCTCATCGACCGCATCGCCGATGAGAGCGTGGGCGTCACCGAAGACGAGATCCTGGGCTTCCTGACCGAGAAGCAGCATCCGGCTCTGGAAATGGAGCCCATTATCGGCTAACCTCTACGGGGCCGGGAGGATCCCCTCCCGGCCCTTCTGATACGGGCGCCGGCGGGCAGGGGTGGCGCCCCATCAGCCCCGCTTGAGCTCCCAGCCATGGATAAGGAGAGAGACGATGGCTTTAACGGGAATTGAAATTTTCAAACTCCTCGCCAAAACCAACTGTAAAGAATGCGGATTTCCCACCTGTTTGGCCTTTGCCATGGCCCTGGCCAGCGGGAAGGCGGAATTGGACGCTTGCCCCTATGTCTCCGATGAGGTGAGGGAAAAACTGGCCGAGGCCTCGGCCCCGCCCATCCGTCCGGTGAAGATCGGCATGAAGGAAGGGACCAAGACCGTGGGCGGCGAAACCGTCATGTTCCGCCACGAGAAGACCTTCTTCAACCCCACCCTCATCGCCGGGCTGGTAACCACCGCCCAGGCGGATGGGGACGTGGACAAGCAACTCGACACCTTCATGAAGTTGCAGTATGACCGGGTGGGCCTCCTGCTGCGCCCGGAATTGATCGCGGTCCTGGACGCCAGCGGCGACGCCGGCAAATTCGCGGCCCTGGTCAAAAAGGCGATGGACAAGACCGACGCCGGCCTGATTCTTTGCAGTGACAAGGCCGACGTGGTTAAGGCCGGAGCCGAGGCTGCCAAAGAGCGCAAGCCCTTGATCGGCGTGGCCACTCCGGATAACGCCGACGCGTTCGGCGCTTTGGCCAAGGAGCTGGGCCTGCCCCTCATCGCCAAGGCCGAAGGTTATGACGCCCTGGCCGACCTGGCCACCAAGCTGACGGGCATGGGCCTCAAAGACCTGGTTCTCGATTCCGGCAGCCGCAGCTTGAAGGCGGCCCTCCAGGATCAGATCGTCATCCGCCGGGCGGCCCTGGTGCCCAAGTTTCGGCCCTTCGGCTTCCCCACCATTACCTGCCCCTGCCAGATGACCGATGATCCCATGATGGAGGCCCTGTACGCCTCGGTCTTCATCGCCAAATACGGCGGCATCGTGGTGCTGTCGAATCTGGACGCCACCACCGTCTTCCCGCTGCTGCTGGAGCGGCTGAACATCTACACCGACCCGCAGAAGCCCATGATCATCAGCCCGGGCATCTACGAAATCGGCAACCCCGGCCCCGACTCTCCGGTGGCCGTGACCACCAACTTTGCTCTCACCTACTTCATCGTCTCCGGCGAAATCGAGGGGAGCAAGGTGCCAACCTGGCTGCTCATCCAAGACACCGAGGGTTTGTCGGTCATGACCGCCTGGGCCGCGGGGAAATTCTCCGGCGACACGGTGGCCCACTTCGTCAAGAAATGCGGCATCAATGATAAAGCCAAGACGCGCACCATCATCATCCCCGGTTATGCCGCAGGTATCAGCGGCGACCTGGAAGAGGAACTGCCCGACTGGAAGGTCCTCATCGGGCCCCGGGAAGCCTCTCATATCCCGGCATTCTTGAAAAATCTGTAGTCTCCTGATAGGGAAGTTCCTTTATTATTCGGGGAGAAGGCCCGCGAGGCTTTCTCCCCCTCTATACAGCACACCTCAGAAGGGGGTCACCTGATGGAAAAATTCTACCGTATTGGCGAAAACCTGAACGTGGTGACCAAGGTTTACGGTCAGGCGATGAAGGAGCGGAACCCCAAGCCTCTCCAGGAATTGGCCCTGAAAGAGGCTGAAAAGAAAGTGGACTTTATCGATGTCAATATCGGCCCGGCCCGCAAAGGCGGTGAAGAGTTGATGGAATGGATCGTCAAGGCCATCCAGGAAGTGGTGCCCGACATTCCCCTGGCTCTCGACACCTCCAACATCGCGGCAATGGAAGCCGGCCTCAAGGTCCACAAAGGCAAGGCCCTCATCAACTCCATCATGGCCCGTCCGGAACGCATGGACGGCATGATGCCCTTGGTCCGGAAATACGACGCTTACATGATCGGCCTGCTCTGGGGGCCGGAAGGCATGCCCCGGGATGAACACGAACGCGGCATGCTCACCGCCGAAATCCTGGCCAAGGCCGCGGAATATGACATCCCCAACGAAGATATCTGGTTCGATCCCATCATCGCACCCTTGAACATCCAGCAGAACCAGCTCATCGCCGCCCTGGAATATATGAAGTTCCTCCAGGATATGGCCCCCGGGTCCCTGTCCACCTGCGGCCTGTCCAACTCCAGCAACGGCGTGCCCGATGAACTGCGGCCCATCATCAACCGGGCCTACGTCATCATGCTGCAGCGCTACGGCATGCGCTCCGCCATCGTCGACGCCTTCGA
>DYIS01000180.1 GCA_020723545.1 Ktedonobacter racemifer | reverse complement strand
TTGACCGGCCAGCTCGTTGATGAAGGCCGTGAAGTTCGCTCGATCGCCATCGCTCTTGGGATTCAACCGCCGAAACTCGACATCCACCCCGGCGAAGTTGCCCTCGTTCGCCAACGCGACCAGGTTTGTCACCAGCCTCTGCCGGAAAACCGTGTTCTGCAGGACGTTGCTCACCAGTTCTCCATCGAAGGCCAGCCCCACCTTATTGCCCACGGAGATGAGCGCCCTGGCCTGGTCGCCCCCGGTCCACGGTCCAGCCTTGCCGATGAGCGTGCCATCCGCGTTCAAGGTCAGGCTCGGGACAGTCACCTCGCTGACCGCTTCCTTCCCCGGGAGATTCGTCTCCCCCTCAAGCAGTACATTTGACGCAAAGATGAAACCCGAGGGAGTCCCCGTTTGCATCACTGCCAATGCCTGGGGTAGCGTTGGCCAGGGCTTGGCGTAGATGCGATCGTCCTCCTGGACCAGTCGGCTGGGCATCCACTCCCAGGCCTTGCCATCCCAGCCGTATACGTCAGCCTTTTCCGGGGCATCGATGCCGTTCGGTATCGGGATGACCACCGTAGATGAAGGCACCAGGCTGCCCTTGATCTCCACGGCATAGACCGGGCTCTTCAACGCCAGATTCTGTGGTATCTTCCCTGCGGCCTTAAGCCTATCCGGGGCCTTCTGAGGGAAATCGGCTCGGGGGATGACGCCGATCTTTATGGAGATGTCCTTGCTCAAAGCCCCTTTGGGCACCTGGATCTCGGCTTTGTCTGACGCCACTACGGAACCCCCGAGCTTTCCGATCTTCACGTACCCCCCATCCGAAAGCCGAGTTGGCAGGGAAAATGGGGGAAGTAGCCCCACCGCTACGACCAGGATGCCCACCAGGGCCATGTTGAGCGCCCTGGCCTGCGGTGAGTTGCCCTCCAAAAAGCTCGCGAGCTGCCTCAAGAGGTAATTGTTGCCCAATGCTCCGAGACCTCCTTTCGCCACGTTTACCGGTGAGAGGGGGTTAGGGGGCCTGCCCCTTATACAAATTAGCTACAAACTAGCGCTCCAGCCGGGACGCAGGGGTGCCTCGAGGCCCACGCTGGCCCAGGGAAAAGCCATGGCCCTGGCGAGCTTGGTCACTCAATCCGCCAGGGCACGGCGGCTATTTTAGCACAACCAGGCGCTTTTCACAAACTCGGGCTCACAACGTTTAACGTTGAACGTTCGAACGTTAAACGTTCTTCGTGGCCTGAGACCAGCGTCTCATACGCGACCACCCGGCCGCCTTGCAGGTATACCCGCGGCACCCGGGCCGCCAGGGCAGCCACCACCTCGTAGTTGATGGTATCCAGAAGGCAGGCCACCTCGTCGGCTCTGATCTCCCCCTGGCCCTGGCGGCCCACCAACACGGCCTCGTCGTATTGCTGCACGCCGGGAATGCCGCTAACGTCCAGGGTGATCTGGTCCATGCTAACCCGCCCGATCACTGGAGCGCGCTCCCCACCTACGAGCACCGTCCCGCGGTTGGAGAGCGAGCGGCGACAGCCATCGGCATAGCCCAGGGGGACCAGGACCACCGTACAAGGGCCCTGGGCCTCCCACGTGCGCCCGTATCCGACCCTGGTTCCGGCAGGGAGAGATCGAACGCGTACAATGCGCGCCTTCAAGCTCATGGCCGGCCGCAGGGCTAAAGCATGGCTCACCTCGGGCGAGGGGTAGAGCCCATAGATGCTGATCCCACAGCGGACCATGTCCAGGTGCGTTTCCGGCAGGTCCAGGGTGGCCGCGCTATTGGCCACGTGCCTGATGGGGACGGTGATGCCGTTCTCCTCTAGTTTAGCCGTTGTGGCCTGAAACGCCTGGAACTGCTGCCAGGTAAAGCTTTTGTCCGCCTCATCGGCCGAGGCGAAGTGGGTCCACAGGCCCTCCAGCCGAAGGGTCGCCATCCTCGCTACCTGGCGGGCAAATGGCACCACCTCGTCCACCAACAGGCCATAGCGCCCCATGCCGGTGTCCACCTTCAGATGCACCGGGATGACCTTCCGGCGCTTAGAGGCAGCCTTCGCCACGGCCAGAGCGCTCTCCAGGGTGGTCACGGTCGGCGTCAGGGCGCTAGCCACGGCCTTCGCTGCCTCCCAGGGCGGGCAGTGCCCCAGCACCAGGATGGGCCCAGGGAGGCCGGCCCGTCGGAGTTGCACCCCCTCGTCCACCAGGTTCACCCCCAGCCAGGAGGCCCCGCTGGCTAGGGCCATGCGAGCCACCGCCTCCGCCCCATGGCCATAGGCGTTGGCCTTTACCACTGCCATCAGCTGGGCCCGTTCCCCCACGTGCTGCTTCAGAGCCCTCACGTTATGGGCAATGGCATCCAGATCGATCTCGGCCCAGGCCGGCCGTCCCCAGAAACCGGTTGCCTCGTTCATAAAGGATCAGGCGGGTTCCACGCGCACGGCGCAGGCCTTGAACTCAGGGATCTTAGCCGTGGGGTCCAAGGCCGGATTGGTCAAGAGGTTCGCCGCCGCTTCGGCGAAATGAAAGGTCATGAACACCACCCCCAGCCGGGGCCGATCCGTCACCCGAACCCTCGTCAGCACCTCTCCCCGGCGAGAGCGAACCCGGGCGGGAGCGCCGTCCGGCAACCCCAGTCTGGTGGCATCCACGGGGTTGATCTCCATCAGCTCCTGGGGGACCAGTTGGTTTAGCCCCGGCACCCTCCGGGTCATGCTGCCCATGTGGTAGTGCTGCAGGAGTCGCCCGGTGGTGAGGATGAGGGGGTATTCCCCATCCGGCAGCTCATCAGCCGGCATGAATTCCACTGGGGCGAATAGGCCCAGGCCCCGGGTGAACCTCTCGCGATGCAGGACCGGCGTCCCCGGGTGATCCGCAGTGGGACACGGCCATTGCAAGCCCTGGATGCCCAGGCGCTCGTGGCGGATGCCGCCGTAGGCGGGGGTAAGCGAGGCGATCTCCTCCATGATCTGGGCGGGCGAATTGTAATAGAAGCTCACTGGGCCCCGGTCACGCTGCACCCTCTCGGCCAGCTCGGCCACGGCCCACCAGTCCGGCCGGGCCTGACCCGGGGGCTCCACCGCTTTGCGTATCAGTTGCACGCGGCGCTCAGTGTTGGTGTAGGTGCCGTCTTTCTCGGCGAAGCTGGCCCCGGGCAAGACCACATCCGCCAGTTGAGCGGTCTCGGTGAGGAAGATGTCCTGCACCACCAGGAAATCCAGGGATTCCAGGGCCTCACGCACGTGATGGAGGTCCGGGTCGCTGAGCATGGGATTCTCCCCCACCACGTACATGGCCTTGACCTTGCCCTCAGCCGCAGCCCTGGTCATCTCCACCACCGTAAGGCCGCACTCGGCCGGCAGGGGCACCCCCCAGGCCTCCTCGAACTTGGCCCGGGCCTCCGGGTTCACCACTTTCTGATAGCCGGTATAGACATCCGGCAAGGCCCCCATGTCACAGGCACCCTGCACGTTGTTCTGGCCCCGCAGCGGGTTGACCCCGCTCCCCTCCATGCCCACGTTACCGGTGAGCATGGCCAGGTTGGCCAGGGCCAGCACGTTCCGATGGCCGGCCACGTGTTGGGTGATGCCCATGGCGTAGACGATGGCCGCCGGCCTGGAGGTCGCGTAGAGCCGCGCCGCCTGGCGGATCTTCTCCGCTGGAACGCCAGTAAGCCTTTCCACAAATTCCGGGGTGTAGGGGGCCACTGAGGCCCGGAAAGCGTCGAAGTTCTCCGTGCGCCGCGCCACGAAGTCCCGGTCCCACAGGCCCTCCTCCAGGATGACCTGGGCCAGGCCGTTTAAGAGGCCCAGGTCGGTGCCCGGTTGATGGGACAGATGCACGTCTGCCAGCTCAGCGAGCTCAATAGCCCTGGGATCGGCAACGATGAGCCTGGCCCCTTTTCTCACCGCCCGCTTGATCTGCAGGGCAATCACCGGATGCTGCTCGGTGGTATTAGAGCCGATGACCAAGAAGGCCCTGGCCAGGCCCAGATCCTGGATAGAATTGGTCATGGCGCCGGAACCGAAGGCTGTGCCCAGACCGGACACAGTGGGGGCGTGTCAGAGCCGGGCGCAGTGATCCACGTTATTGGTGCCCAGCACCGCCCGGGCGAACTTCTGGAGGAGATAATTTTCCTCGTTGGTGCACTTGGCCGAGGCCAATACGGCCAGGGAATCGGGTCCGTGTTGACCCTTGATCTCGGCGAGCCGTCGCGCCACCAGGTCCAGGGCTTCCTCCCAACTGGCCTCCACGAAGGCACCGTTGGCCTTGATCAGGGGCCTGGTCAGCCGGTCCGGACTGTGCACGAACTCGTAACCAAAGCGCCCCTTGACGCAGGTGGCACCCCGGTTGGCCGGGCCCTCCCAATTGGAGGTGACCTTGATGATCCGGTTGTCCTTGACGTTTAGGTCCAAGAGACAGCCCACACCGCAGTACGGGCAGACCGTGGTCACCCTCGTCATTTCCCAGGACCGGCCCAAAAACCGGGCATTCTTTTCCGTGAGGGCGCCCACCGGGCAAACGGCCACGCACTGGCCGCAGAAAACGCAAGTCGAATCCTGGAGGGGAGCGTCAAAGGCTGCCGCTACCTTGGTGTCGAAGCCCCGGTGAGCCAGGCCGATGGCGTCCACCGCCTGGATATCGCGGCAGGCGCCGACGCAACGGCGGCAGAGGATACACTTCGTCATGTCCCGGGCGATGAAGGGGTTGGCCTCATCCAGGGGATACCGATGGACCTCTCCCTGAAAACGGCTACGCTTCACCTGGTAGCGGTAGGCCAGGTCCTGCAGCTCACAGTCCCCGTTCGCCTCGCAGGTCAGGCAGTCCTGAGGGTGATCGGACAGGAGGAGCTCCAGGACAAAGCGCCGGGCCTCCACCACCTGGGGTGATTCCGTCAGCACCTCCATACCCTCGGCTACCGGATAGGTGCAGGCCGGCAGCAATAGCCGCTGCTTTGCCACCTCCACCACACAGATCCGGCAGGCACCCTCCGCGGGCAACACCGGGTGGTAGCACAGGGTGGGGATATGAATGCCCGCCCCTTCGGCGGCCTGGAGGATGGTGCTGCCAGCTTCTGCCTGGACTGTCTGGCCGTCTATCTTCAAAGAGACTTTGGACATAGCGCGCTTAACCTCCAACTCGGCATCGCCGCTGCGGCTTAGACACCTTCCAGGTGTCCGGCTAGCTGGCACAGACCCCGGCCGGGCAGGCTTTCTCTAGAGCATGGGCCTCCACCTCGGCCCGGAAGTGTTTGAGGGCGCTGAGCACCGAGGTGGGGGCGGCCTGCCCCAGCCCACAATAGGAAGCGATGGCCATGTTCCGGGCGATGAAATCCATGTCCTCCAGGTCCGAGGCCTGGCCCTCTCCACGGGCTAAGCGGGAAAGGATCTCATAGAGCCTTGCCGTGCCCAGGCGACACGGGGTGCATTTGCCGCAGGACTCGTAAGCGAAAAACCGCATGGTTGCTTTGAGCAAATCCACCACGCAAACGCGGTCATCGCCCACCAACACTGCCCCGGAGCCCAGCGTGGCCCCGGCCTGGGCCAGGGAATCATAGTCCATAGGCACGTCTAGCAAGGAGGGAGGGACCAGGGCACCGGAGCTGCCGCCCACCTGGGCCAGCTTGAATGCTCTGCCTTCGGATAGCCCACCACCGAAGTCCTCGATCACCTGTCGCAACGTGATTCCCATGGGGGCTTCCACCGCCCCCCGCCTGGCCACCCTTCCGCTGAGGGTGAACA